>JBCCUP010000003.1 GCA_039196715.1 Pseudomonadota bacterium | reverse complement strand
GTGCCGGCACGGTTTTTCTCACGCGAGGCCCTCGCTGCCGAGGCGCCGCGTCTGGCCAACCCGTCGGCGATTGTCGCAGCCGAGGTGGGCGTGCCGGGTGTGGCCGAGGCGGCTGCCCTCGCAGCGGTCGGGCCCGCGGGGCGTCTGGTGGTCGAGAAATGCAAGTCTGCACGGGCTACCTGTGCGGTGTCAACGCGGCAGAGCGGTGTGTTCGAGTCGGTCGAGTTCGGTCGGTCGCGCGGCACGCTGCACCTGATCGGCACCGGTCCAGGTCAGCCGGATTGGCGCTTGCCGGCGGTGGAGCAGGTGTTGGCCGCATGCACGGATCTCGTGGCCTACGGCTATTACTTCGACCTGCTCGGGCCGGCGGCAGCGCGGAAAACCCTGCACAGTTTCGCCCTTGGCGAGGAGGAAGTGCGCGCGCGGGCGGCGCTGGCGCTGGCGGCCGAAGGCAAGACCGTCGGTCTGGTCTGCTCGGGCGACCCGGGTATCTACGCCATGGGCGCGCTGGTCTTCGAACTGGTCGAGCGCGGCAACGAACCCGCCTGGCAACGGGTCGACATCGTGACCACCCCCGGCATCACGGCGCTGCAGGCCGCCTCCGCGCGGGCCGGTGCTGCGATCGGCCACGACTTCTGCGCCATCTCGCTCTCCGACCTGCTCACGCCCTGGGAGGTGATCGAGCGGCGCCTGCAGGCGGCTGCGGCCGGCGACTTCGTCGTCGCCTTCTACAACCCCGTGTCCCGCCGACGTGACTGGCAACTGTCGAAGGCGCGCGAGATTCTGCTCACGCAGCGCCCGGAATCGACCCCGGTGGTGCTTGCGCGCCAGCTCGGTCGCGCGGAGGAATCGGTCACGGTGACGCGGCTCGGTGAGCTCGACGCGGGGGATGTCGACATGTTCACGGTGGTGCTGGTCGGATCGAGTCAGAGTCGTGCCATTCCCCGCGGGGACGGCACATCGTGGGTGTACACACCCCGCGGATACAACCGAAAAGCAGGAGTGCAATTGTGACTGTGTATTTCATCGGGGCCGGGCCGGGCGCCGCGGACCTGTTGACCCTGCGAGGGGCGAAACTGATCGCGTCTAGCCCCTGCGTGCTGTACGCCGGTTCGCTTGTGCCGCCAGAGGTCCTGGCCCACGCGGCCGCGGGTGCCGACGTCATCGACACGGCACCCATGCACCTCGATCAGATCATCGAACGTATCGAGCTGGCGCACAACGCGGGTCAGGACGTGGCGCGTGTGCACTCCGGTGACCCCTCGCTGTACGGGGCCGTGGGCGAGCAAATGCGCCGCTTGCGCACGTTGGGTATCCCGTTCGAGAGTTGCCCGGGCGTGCCGGCTTATGCCGCAGCAGCGGCGGCCCTCGGCAAGGAACTCACGTTGCCGGACATCAGCCAGACGGTGATTCTCACGCGAACAGCGCGCAAATCCACTGACATGCCGGCCGGCGAGGACCTTGCCACGCTCGGCCAGTCACGGGCAACGCTCTGCATTCATTTGTCGATGCGCAATCTGGCACTCATCGAGTCGGACCTGTTGCCGCTCTACGGACCGGACTGTCCCGTGGCCGTGGTGTACAAGGTCACATGGCCGGATGAGCGCATTGTGCGATGCACACTGAGCACGCTGCGAAAAACGCTGTACCGAAGTGGCATCACACGCACGGCACTGGTGATGGTTGGAGAGGTGTTGCGGGATGATGCCGAGTTTCAGGACAGCGCGCTGTACCACGCCGATCACAACCACTACCTGCGCCCCAAAACCAAACGGCCCCGCAAGGTCCCACAGTGAGAACACCCCGATGAGCAAGACCGGCATCATGATTTGCGGCCACGGCAGCCGATCGAAGGCAGCCGAAACGGAGTTCGGCCTGTTGGCCCGCGGGTTGAAAGGGCGCTACCCGGACACGCCGGTGGAATACGGCTTCCTGGAGTACTCCGCGCCCAACATCCACATGGGGCTTGACGCACTTGTGGCCTCGGGTGTCGATCGCATTCTGGCGGTGCCGGGTATGCTCTTTGCCGCGACGCACGCGCGCAACGACATCCCGTCCGTGCTGACCACCTACCAGGACAAACACCCCGGCCTCTCAATCGACTACGGCCGTGAACTCGGTCTGCACCCGAGCATGATCGACGCCTTCGAAGCGCGTATTCTCGAAGCCCTCGGCGTCGACCACGTGCACGACGGCGACCTGTACGACACGTTGCTGGTCGTCGTCGGCCGCGGAACGTCGGACACCTTTGCCAACGCCGAGGCGGCGAAGCTCTGCCGCATCCTGACGGAGAAACTCGGCTTCGGTTGGGCCGAAACCGTCTATTCGGGCGTGACCTACCCGTCGGTGGGGCGCGGGCTCGACATGGCCCTCAAACTCGGCTTCAAGCGCGTGGTGGTCGCGCCGTATTTTCTTTTTACGGGACGGTTGATCGACCGTATCTACAACTACGTCGATGAGGTGGCGAAACAGCACCCTGACGTGCAGATTCTCAAAGCCGGGTACCTCAAGGACCAGGATCACGTGATCGACACCTTTGTGGCGCGTGTGGAAGAGGCGAGGTTGGGCGAGTTCAACGACGATAACGACCTGATGGCCTCGTTTCGCACACGGCTTGCGCGCGGCGAGGTGGATGTCCACCACCATCACGCGGAGTACCAGCCCAGCACGGACCCCTACGATGACGAGGCGCCCGGTGGCGAACACAGCCACGATCACGATCATGGCCACAGCCACAGCCACAGCCACGGCGTGTATCGGCACATCGCACACCCGCACGGTCCACGCACCATGATCGATGACAACGTCTGCTGCTGCTTCATGAGCCAGTTCCCGGCCGAGGTGGTCGAAGACGAGCGGCGACTGCGTGCCGAGCGCGGCGCCAGGCCGCTCAGAGACGCGGTGCCGCACCCGGTTGCGGGGACGCGCTCGTCCTGAGCGGCGTGCATCGGCATCGACCCCACGGGGTGCGCATGGAGGGAGCCCGAGTGCGTGCCATAATGTGCGGTTACTGAGCGCCAGCGAGGCCCCTGTGGCGGAATTGAACAGCATCGAAGAGATCATCAACGACCTGAAAGCGGGTCGTATGGCTATCCTCATGGACGACGAGAACCGTGAGAACGAGGGTGATCTGGTCATGCCTGCCGAGAGCGTGACCGCCGATGACATCAACTTCATGGCGCGCTTCGGGCGAGGCCTCATTTGCCTGACGCTCACCCAGGAGCGCTGTCGTCAGTTGCGCTTGCCGCTGATGGTGGGGGATAACGGTGCAGCCTTCAGCACCAACTTCACCCTGTCTATCGAAGCGGCCGAGGGCGTGACCACCGGCATCTCCGCGGCCGACCGAGCACGTACCATCCAGGCCGCCGTGGCCGCCGACGCGCGGCCGGAGGACATCGTCCAACCCGGACATATCTTTCCCATCATGGCACGCCCGGGGGGCGTGCTGGCGCGCGCCGGCCACACCGAGGCCGGCTGTGACCTGGCGCGGCTCGCCGGCTTCGAGCCCGCCGCCACGATTGTCGAAATCCTCAACGAGGACGGCAGCATGGCACGGCGGCCGGACCTCGAGCGCTTCGCCGCGGAGCACGACCTCAAGATCGGTACGATCGACGACCTGATCCGCTACCGCATGGCCAACGAGCGGACGGTCGAGCGGGTGGCCGAATGCCAGCTCGACACCGAGCATGGCCCGTTTCAGGTTGTCGCCTACCAGGACGTGATGGAGAACGGCTTGCACCTCGCGCTGGTGCGTGGCGTGGTGGACGGGTCGCAGCCCGTGTTGGTGCGCGTGCAGGTCGAGGACCTCCTGAGCGACTCGCTCGGTGCGGTGACGCCGGGCAGCTGGTCGCTCAGGCACGCGCTGAAGCGCGTGTCGGACGAGGGTGGTGGGGTGGTGCTGCTGGTGCGACCGCCGGCGCAGCCGGGTGACCTCGCGCGCCGAATTCAACAGGTGCAACTCGGCAGCGACGCGGCACTCGAGGCGAGCGACCCGGACGACAATTACCGGACACTCGGGATTGGGGCACAGATCCTGTCTGACCTTGGTATCCGTCGCATGCGGTTGTTGAGCTCGCCGAAGACCTTCCACGGTCTCGCGGGTTTCGACCTGGAAATCACCGAGTTTGTTGAACCCTGAGGACCTGATCCATGAGCGAATACCGCCTGATTGAGGGCAATCTGTCGATCGACGGCGCCAACGTGGGCATCGCCGTGGCCCGCTTCAATGCGTTTGTGGTCGAGAGTCTGCTCGCCGGCGCACTCGATGCGCTGCGACGCGGTGGGGTGCCGACTGCCAAGGTCACGGTCGTGCGGGTGCCCGGTGCCTTCGAGTTGCCTCTGGTACTCGACAAGATGGCAGCCACCGGCGACTACGATGGGCTGATCGCCCTCGGTGCGGTCATCCGCGGGTCGACCACACACTACGAGGCCGTCGCGGACGGCTGCAACCGCGGCATCGCGCAGGTGTCGCTCAGCCGCGGCCTGCCGGTTGTCAACGCGGTGCTGACGACCGAGAACATCGAACAGGCGATCGAACGGGCCGGCAGCAAGGCCGGCAACAAGGGCAGCGAAGCCGGCAGTGTGCTGATCGAGATGATGAACGTGGTCCGCCAACTGTGACCAACGCGGCCGAGGGCACGGCCTCGCCGGTCGCCGGCAGACGCGCCGCGCGTCGCCTTGCGATCCAGGCGCTCTACCAGTGGGAGATGACCGGAGACGGCATCGCGGACATCATCTCGCAGTGCGTCGCGCGCGAGCCGGGCCGCATTCCGGTTGACCAGGCCTACTTCGAAGCACTGGTGCGTGGCGTGGCCGGGTCGATCAGCACGCTCGACCCCGAGTACGAACGCTGCCTCGACCGCCCGGTGGACCAGCTCGACCCGATCGAACGCGCCGTACTGCGCGCCGGCACCTGGGAGTTCCTCCACCGTCTGGACATCCCCTACCGCGTGGTGATCAACGAATCCGTCGAGCTGGCCAAAGTGTTCGGCGCCGAGGAAGGCCACAAGTACATCAACGGCGTGCTCGACAAACTGGCCAAACACGTGCGCGCCCCCGAAGCGCAGCGGCAGGCGACGTGAGCAACGCCGACCGCAGCCGCCTGGCCGCCCTGTTCGCGGGCACGGCAGACCAGGCACGGTACCCGCTCGATGTGCTGGACGGGCAGGCGGCAACCCTGCTCGAGGTGCCGACCGGGAAACAACTCGTCTCGGCCCAGAGCGCGTTGCAAGGCGGCGTGCATTTGAGCGAGGGGGAGAGCGCCGAGCGCGCCGCCAGCGTGGCCTTCTGTGCCGTCGCCGCCGAGTTGGCGTCGGTGGGCGCCTTGCCCGCGTGGGGCACGGTGAGCCTTGTGGTGCCGCGCGACAGCGGTGATTGGGTGCAGCGTTTCGGTGCGCGCCTGGTGTCCCTCGCCGAAGCCGTGCAATTGCAACTGATTGCCGGTCCCGTGCAGCGTGGGGCCTTGTCGATCCACCTGCAGCTGCACGGTGTGGCCGAGCGCGGTCGCGTCATGCGACCGACCGGGGCCGCGGTGGGTGACATCATCTACGTCTCGGGCGAACTCGGCGGCGTCGCCCACTGTACAGACCGGTTGCGCCGGAACGAAACGCTCGACGCGCACTGTCTGCGACGTTGGCGCGCGCCGGTGCCGCGCATCGGGCTGGGCAACTACCTCAGTGGCGTGGCGTCGAGCTGCGTGAACGTGTCGTCCGGGCTCAACCAGGCCGTCGCCGGGCTGACCCGCTTGTCGGGACTCGGTGCGTCCATCAAGCTTGACGCGCTGCCCCTGCCCGACGCCGTGGCCGAGCTTGGTGTTGCGGGCCTCGACCTCGCGCTGTACGGCGACGGCGACTGTGAGCTGTGCTTCACGGCGCCGCCGACGGCGGCCGTCGCGAGCAGCTTGGCGCAGATCCCGCCGATCATGGGGCGCGTGACCGCGATCGGCACGGTGGACCCCGAACCCGGTGTGCGCGGGATCAGTGCCCGGGCGCAGGTGGTGCAATTGCCTACGCGGGGCTGGCGGCATTTCACGGGCACCACCGACATCGTGCTGTGACCCCGGGCATCGACACCCTGCGCGACTGGCGGTGCGCACTCGGGCTCGGACTCGGCAGTGGTCTGCTGCGCCCGGCGCCCGGCACCTGGGGCACGTTGGCAGCCACGCCGGTGGCCTGGTGGCTGATGCACGTGTCGCTGCCAGTGGCCTTGGCGGTGGTGGTGGTCTCGGCGGTGGTGGGTGTCGCGCTGTGTGAGCACACGGCCAAGGCCCTCGGTGTCCACGATCACCCGGCGATCGTCTGGGACGAATTTGCCGGCCTGTGGCTCACGGCCCTCTTCGCGCCGGCCACCGTGCCGGGCCTGATTGCGGCCTTCGGGCTCTTTCGCGTCTTCGACATTGTCAAACCCTGGCCGATCCGGTGGTGCGATCGGCAGGTCGACGGTGGCCTCGGTATCATGCTGGACGACCTGCTCGCCGGCGTCGGGGCGGGCCTGGTGCTGCTCGGCGTGTCCGCAGCGGGGTGGCAGGGCGGCCTCTGAACCGGATTGTCACCTCGGTGGTTGCCCAGACAGCGCCATCGCCCTGTCTTTGTGCGGGGCCTCGCGTACACTGGCGCAACCCACCCAGTCAGACGCACGATGACCACCGCCACGCCCCAGGCCCCGCCGCGCACCGGCTTCATCAGCCACGGATGCCCGAAGGCCCTGGTCGACTCCAGGCGCATTCCGACGCAGCTGCGGACCGAGGGTTACGCCGTCTCGCCGAATTCCGACTGGGTGCGCATGCACTGTGTCTACCCCTACCCGCACGTCGACGAGTTGATCCCGCCGATGGCAGAGGGACGGGTGCTGCCGTACCCCGGCATCCCGCGTCAGCACGCGCGCCCGACCGTGCTCAAGGCGATGAATGGGCCGTCCGGCGCGGAAACACGTTGCAACGCATACGGAAATGGCGGGACACCTGCCCGGATGTCGCGATTCGAAGCACCTTTATCGTGGGTTTTCCGGGCGCGACCGAACAGGACTTCGAGACGTTGCTACAGTTTGTCGATGACGCCGAGTTCGACCGGGTCGGCACGCTTTGCGTGCTCGCCCGTCGAGGGCGCACGGGCGAACGCGTCGCCCAACGCGGTGCCTGAGGCCGTCAAAGCCGAGCGGCTGGACCGGTTCATGGCCCGCGCAGCGGCCGTCAGCGAACGCCGGCTGGTTGCCAGGGCCGGTCGGGAGCTGACGGTGCTGGTGGATGCAATGGACGAGGACAGGGCGGTCGCGCACAGCGATGTCGACGCGCCCGACATCGATGGATGTGTGGCTATCTACCCGCACGAGACCCGCTCGGTGGGCGAGTTTGCGAAAGTTACGCTGACAGCTGCCGACAGGTATCACGTATGGGCAGAGGTGCGAGCGCCCGATTGAAGCTGTGACAAGCCGTGTCGTCTAAGGAAATGGTGTGTCGTTTGTAAAGCGTCTGCTGCAGGGGACATTCATCTGCTACGTGATCGGCGGATGCATTGCTGCGGGCATCCACATCGGCATTGTCGCGTTCCTGGTCGAAGTCTTCGGCGTGGACAAGGAAAACGCCAACTCGGTCGGGTTCGTGGTCGGGGTGGTGATCAACTACCTGTTTCAAGCCTTTGTGACCTTCCGAGACGACAGCGACGACCACTGGCAACAGTTCCCCTTGTTCGTCGGCTTTGCCGTCATCGGCCTCGGCATCAACCGGTACGTGTTCAGCCACGGTATCCACGATTGGCAGTTGCAGTACCTGATCGCCACCGCGCTGGCGATCGGTGTGGTGTTCATGTTCAATTTCACCTGCAATCGCCTGATCACCTTCCGCCGTGCGCCGCGGTCGGACCGCACCCACGGCGATCGGCAGCTCCCCGGCAATGACACCACCCGCACCGGCTCCTACTGAGCGCCCCGAGACGGTGCCTGGCCTCGCCGTGTTCGACCTGGACGGCACGCTGACCGCCCACGACACCTACAAGCGTTTCCTGCGCACCCGCCTGCGGGCGCGCCCGTGGCGTGCGCTGCGGTGTGTCAGCCTGCCGTGGCACTACTGGGTGGCGCGTCGCACCCGGCGCGACCACGTCTGGCTCAAGCTCAAGGCCCTCGGTGCGGTCGTGGCGGGCAGCCAACGCGCGGAGCTGCGCCGATTTGCCGTGGCATTTGGCGAATCGGTGGTCGACACCGACGTGCCTGCGCGCGCGCGGGCGCGCATCGAGGCTCACCGCGCGGCCGGCGACACGCTGGTGTTGTGCTCGGCGAGTTTCGACTTCTACGTCGAAGCGATCGGCGAACAGCTCGGCTTTGACGCGGTCATCTGCACACGATCGGCTTGGCGCGACGACCGCCTGGTGGCCGCGATCGACGGCGAGAATTGCTTCGGCGAGGAGAAGATCCGCCGGCTGGAGAACCTGGTCACCGAGCTGGGCGCCGGCCACCGCCCGCACGTGTCGGCCTACACGGACCACCACAGCGACGTGCCGTTGCTCGAGTGGGCGAACACGCCCGTCGCCGTGAGCCCCACCACCCGCATGTCGCGCATCGCCGAAGAGCGCGGGTACGCCGTGGAACAGTGGCACGCCCAGTCGGCGTTCTGAACGCCACGCGCCGAGTTGCCCGCGCGCCTGTTCGTCGGTCCGCACCTCAACGTGGGCGCAGGGTGTCCTTCGCGAGGTTGATGCGGCTCGCCAGGTAGTCGCTGCCGCCTTTGTCCGGGTGCATCTTCGCGATCAAACGCCGGTGTGCCTGCACCACGTCGTCGGCCGTGGCACCGTCGTCGAGGCCGAGGATGGCCAGCGCCTCTTCGCGGGTCATGTCGCCCGAGGCGTCGGCCGCACCCGCGCCGCCGGGGTGGCCAGTCGGTTCCCACTCCCCGACGCGCTCGCGTTGCACGTAGGCAAGCAACAGCCGCACGTCGTCGATGTCGCCCTGGCACGCGTTCCAGAGGGCGCGCAACTCGTCCACCGACAGCGACGACAGGGTGCGGCCAGCGAAAGCGCCGCGGCTGACGGTCCCGTCCATGCGACCGGTGTCGTGGTCGAGTGTCATGCGCAGGCTGGTGCTGCTGACGGTCGATTGCCCCTGACCGCCGCCCGACGCGCCGGCGACGCTGCCGAACACCCGTTGCAGGATCGGCAGGTAGCGCAGCAGCTGGGGCAGCAAGCGCACCCCCATGGCCATGGCGGCGCCAATGGCGCCGAACAGCGCGTGTGCTCGGCCGGTCAGCACCAGCGCCACCAGCAGCACGCCGCCGCCGATCAGGCCGTAGCGGATCAGCGTTTTACGGTCGGGCGGGCCCCCGCGCGTGAGCTGTTTCCAGGTCAACCAGACCGCCAGCACGATGGCGAGGAGCAGTACGAGTTTGGTCATGGCTCGAGTTGTCGCAACAATCCGGCAATGGTGGCCGACTGTTTTGTCAGCTGCAACGTTTGCACGGCGGCCGTGCCGCCGCGAGCCCAGGTGCCGACCGCCGCCAGCAGATCCGCGAGGATCCTGCGGCTGTCGAGATCGAACCGGGCGTAGGCGCCGCCGCTGATCGCGGCCAATCGACCAAAGGCGTCGCGTGCTACGGGGTCGTTGCCCTCCTGGAAGAGGAACAGCGGCACACCCAACAAGCGCAAATCCCCGGCGAGGCCGGCCAGGGGGTCGAAACGTTCCTCGCAGCAGTCGCCGACGTAGACCAACGCCGAGAGCGGGCGTGCGCGCGCCTCGGTGCGCACGTGGCGCAACACCCGACCGATCTGGGTCTGGCCTGCGGCGCAGCGCACCGCGCGCATCGCCCGCAACAGGGCGTCGGAGCTGGTGTGCCACGGTGTGGCGCGACACTCGCCATCACCCCGAAAGAAGACCAGTTGCACGTCGAGGCCCTGTATGCCGTCGGTGGCGACGAACAGGTTTTGCTGCAACGCCATTGCCTCGTTCCAGGTCGGCTGGCGGCTCGCCGTGGCATCCAGCGCGAAGACCAGACGCCCGGTTGCCTGGGTCAGCGGTGCGGGCGTCGCCTCGACGGCCTTGAGGAATCCGTCGACGGTGTCGGATTCGGTCAGGGCGGCGCTGCGTTTGCGCAGGTATTTGGGTGGGTCAGCCATGGTGGCAGTATCGCACGGACAGACGAGTCCGACAGCTGCGGTGAATCGAGTGTGCACTCACGCGGTACAGGGTTGTATTCTGTTCTGGCTGCTTGAGAGGCCTGGCTCAGGCACGCAGACAATCCAGCAACGCGAAGCGCGATCGCACGCTTGGCTGCACCGGAAGCTGCCACCAGGATTGCAACACGGTGCGGTACAGGGAGCGAAAGTCGGTCGTGTGCACGAGGTCGTCTGCCTGAAGTTGCGCCAGAGACGGTGTCTGGCCGTGGAAACCGCCTTTGACTCGGCCGCCCACCAGAAGTTGCGGTGCTGCAGTGCCGTGATCGGATCCCTGGCTTGCATTTTCGATCACGCGTCGACCAAATTCCGAATAGGTCATGATCAGGACGGAGTCCCACAGTCCGGCGTGAACAAGTGCATGGCGCATCGCAGCGATACCCTGCGCCAGTTCGGCGAGCAGGCCGGCATGCCGATCGAGTTGGTCGGCGTGGGTGTCAAAGCCTTGCAGGTGAAGCTTGACCAGCGGCGGGGCCGTGTGACTCAGGAGCAGACGGGTGGTGTCTGCCATCCAGGTGCCGAAACGCGTGGCCGGAAACCCCCGAGGCGAGGGCGGCACGCCCCGACCGATCAGCAGCGCACGGTAGGCGTTGCTGGCGCTGTGTGTGTCGTTCAGCGCGGACAGCATCGGGTTCGAATCGGCGCCGTCTGGCGCGGTCAACGTGGAGCGCGTGTTGACATAGGCATCGAGCGTGTCGAACGACACGAATCGAGCGCTGCCCCCGGCCACCGGTGCGGGCCGGTTGCCAAAGACCACGGCGTCGATGCCGTCGCCAGGCTGCAGTGCGCTGTTGGCGAGCCAGCCCGTTCGCGACACGACATCGCTGTCGGTGGCACTGTGCCAGATGTCGATAGAGCGGAAATGGGAGCGATTGGGGTTGGCGTACCCGAGCCCTTCCACAATCGCGAGTTGCGTGTCCCGCCACAGCGGCAACAGCGGCGCCAGCGCCGGATGCAGCGCGCGCGTCTCGTCCAGTGGCAGGCACTGCTCGGGCGACAACGCGAGCGCGGGGCGGTACTGACGGTAGGCCGCATCGCGGTAGGGCACCACGGTGTTCAGGCCGTCGTTGCCACCCTTGAGTTCGATCAGAACCAGGCGCCGCGCGCTGGCGGGGCGCCGGCCGTCGTCCGCGTGAGCGATGGCTGGCGCGCTGGCTAGCAGACTCAGGAAATCGCGTCGTTTCATGTCGAAGTCACTTCAGCTGGTAGTCGAGTGACAGCCAGGTTGCCACCGTGTGTCCGGGCACGCCGTCCGCGCGTCGGGCGACCCAATTGATGAAGGTCTGTCGTTGATCGAGGCTGCTGCTGCTGATCCACGCGAGACCGCCCGGCCAGCCTGCCACGTCCGGGGGGTTGAAGGGTTCCTGTCCCAGAATCTTGAGCGTCTTGACCCAGCGCGCCGGTTTCCGGATCTCGATACCGGTCTCGCGCTGCAGGCCGATCACCAGCTCGATTGGCGAACGCACCAGGCGCTTGCGGTTGTCTGTCGCCCAGAACGCGTCCTCGTTGAGCAACGCGCGGATCAGTTCGGTGATGCTCCAATCCGTCGCGATGAAGTGGCGTGCTAGCCGCTCGATCGCGTCCTCAGGCACCGACTCGCTGATGAATTCCCGCCAGAGTCGCTCAACGGGGTAACGTGCTGCACGCGGGTGGCCCAGTGCGATCTCCACGGCATCGGCGGGGTTGAACCGCCCGCGTTGACCGAACAGGGTCTTCTCGCCGTCGTCGTGCATGCGCGGGTTGAACGCGTACTTGGCGGTCTTGAAATCCGGCCGCGCGCCGGTCAGCGCGCGGGCCAGCTCGCGGATGTCAGTCTCGCTGTAGTGCCCTTCACCCAGTGTGTGCAGTTCCAACAGCTCGCGAGCGTAGTTTTCGTTGGGGTGCTTGCGGCGGTTCTTGTGGTTGTCGAGGTACGTCAGCAGCGCGGGATCGAGTGCGAGATGCCTGACAAGTTCGCGGTAGTCGCCGGCAGCAAACCGGCGCACGGTCTGGTGTTGTTGCCAGCTGTAGATGGCGTCGGGCACGTCCCGGACCCGCACACTGAAGACGTTGTGCCAGAACAGCACCAGGCGCTCGGCCAGCGGTGAGGGGGCGGCGGCGGCGTTGGTGACATACCAGGCCTTGAGGTCTTCTCGGCGCATTCTGCGTTCGCGGTTGCGTGCGCGGATCCGTTTCTCCCGTTCCGCGTTTTCCAAGCCCTGCGGGAGCTGACGCGACACCGGCGGCTGGCCGGTCCAATCGGGTGGTGAAAGCGCGGTGTCGAATCGCAGCGCGTCGACCAGGGCGTCGACGGCGTCGCTGCGGTTGAGTGGCGCGAGGGTGCGCGACAGCGTCGCGTCCGGGCCAAATCCCGTGCGCAGGATGAGGTGCGATGCGTCGTCGGGTGACAGGGCGCTCAGCGGCTTCGCGCACAAGACCAGGCAGACCGCAACCCACCGTCGGAAGCCGGATGCGGATTGTCGCTGTGTCATCGTCATGGGCAGAACCTCACCCAGTCGCAGCAAGAAGCTGGCCCGAATCCAGGCGTCCAAGGGTATCGGGCCGCCGGACTGCCGGGCTGCCGGACCGCCGGGTTGCCTCAGGCTGAGGTCGCGTCAGGAGTCGCCGGTGAGCGGCAGGACGGGCTCGACGGTGTCTTCATCCTGCACGGCCTCGATCGGCGTGATGTGCACGATCAACCCGAACACCGGGTTGTCGATGTAGTGGGTCCGGCGCGAGCGCATGCGGCGGTGGTCACGGTAAAAGACGCTGCGTTCGCCCGTGGTCTCGCTGAACACCAGTGCCGATTCGACGTGCAGGTAGCGTCCGAGCGTGACCGTGACGGTGCCGTTGAGCTGACCTACCTGGGTTTCGTCCCGCGTTATCAAGGCGTTGGCGGTAGATCGTCCGATGCGCATGGTGGTGTAGTCGTCGACCTCGCCAAGCGTGGCCAGGGCCCGCGCGGGCTGGTCGGGGGTTTCGACCACGTTCAGCACGGTGCCGGCGTTGATACGCACCGCTTGCCCCGCGTCCCGCGGCAGACCGGGTTGTCGCCAGACGCGGTAGTCGAGCAGGGGATAGCGGCTCGAGTCGGCAAGTGAGACTGCGGTGTCGGCCAACGCCGGACCGGTGCCGAGGCGTTCGAAACCGTCCGGCAGCAGATCGTCGTCGAGCGACGCGGCGTCCCCGGTGTCGGGCAGCAGGACGCCGGGTTGCCACGGTGCCCCGTCGCCCCAGGCGGTGTGGCCGAAGGCGATCAACTCGATCAGGTAATCCTTGTCCTCTGCGGTCGCCGGTGCCGCGAGCAGGGCCAGCGCGAGCAGGGCAGGTGTAAGACGAGCGATCATGGGCGGGTTTCCAGTGTGGTGAGTAGCGCGTCCACGAAAGTGAAGCGGGTGTCCCGGTCTGCCAGATCCGCGGTGAAGCGCAAGGCGTGCTGTCCCTCGAAACTGTAGACCTGCGGCTGTTTCTGTACCAACTCGATCAGGCACATCGGGTCGAAGTTCGGTGTTGAGTGGAGGCGCAATCGGCCACCGGCCGCGCCGGCGTCGAGCTTGGTCGCGCCGAGTGCGTCGCAGCGCAGTTTGAACTCCGTTTGTGCGATCAGGGCCTTGGTCTGGTCCGGCAACAGCCCGAAGCGGTTGATCAGTTCGACCTGAAGCTCCTTGATTTCGTCAAGGCTGCCTGCGCTCGACAGGCGTTTGTAGAGAATCAGGCGGGTGTGAACGTCAGGAACATAGTCCTCGGGCAGCAGGGCGGGCGTGTGCAGGTCGACTTCGGTGTTGCCGCCGAGTGGCGTGTCCACATCCGGGATCTTGCCGGCCTTGAGCGCGGCGACAGCGCGCTCGAGCAGCTCACTGTACAGGGTAAAACCGACCTGTTGGATCTGCCCGCTCTGACCCTCGCCCAGCAGCTCACCCGCCCCGCGGATTTCGAGGTCGTGGGTCGCGAGGGTGAAGCCCACGCCGAGGTCTTCGAGGGACTCGATGGCGGCGAGGCGTTTCTGTGCGTCTTCCGTCATCGCCTTCGGGTGCGGCGTGATGAGGTAGGCATAGGCCCGGTGGTGAGACCGACCGACGCGACCGCGCAGCTGGTGCAGCTGCGCGAGGCCGAGTTTGTCCGCGCGATTGATGATGATGGTGTTGGCGGTTGGCACGTCGATCCCCGATTCGACGATGGTGGTGCACACCAATATCGAGAAACGCTGGTGGTAGAAATCCAGCATGACCGACTCGAGCTCGGTCTCGCGCATCTGACCGTGGGCGTAGTTGACCGTCGCCTCGGGCACCAGTTCGGCGATGTCCCGCGCCACCTTCTCGATGGTGCGCACCTCGTTGTGCAAGACGTACACCTGGCCGCCACGCGCGAGCTCGCGCTGGCAGGCCTCGCGCACGATCTGGTCGTTCCACTGGGTGACAAAGGTCTTGATTGCGTGCCGATGTGCCGGCGCGGTTGCGATGATCGAGAGGTCTCGCAAACCGGACAGGCTCATGTTGAGCGTGCGGGGGATGGGCGTCGCGGTCAGGGTGAGCACATCGACTTCGGCGCGCAGGGATTTGAGGTACTCCTTGTGGCGAACGCCGAAGCGGTGTTCCTCGTCGATGATCACAAGGCCGAGGTTCTTGAACTGCACGTCCTTGCCCAGCAACTTGTGCGTACCGATGACGATATCGACGGTGCCGGCGCGCAACGCGTCGAGCGTGTCGGACTGCGCCTTGCCACCACCAAAACGGGACAAGCCTGCAATACGAATGGGCCAGTCGGCAAAGCGGTCCTGGAAATTCTTCGTGTGCTGCTGCGCCAGCAGTGTGGTCGGCACCAGCACGGCCACCTGCAGGCCCGCGTCGGCGGCGGCAAAGGCCGCGCGCATGGCGACTTCGGTCTTGCCGAAGCCGACGTCACCGCAGACCACGCGGTCCATCGGTTGGGCGCGTTCGAGATCGCGCAAGGTGTCCTCGATCGCGCGGCCCTGATCCTCGGTCTCCTCGAACGGAAAGCCGCTGGCAAACTGGGTGTAGTTGCCGGTGTCCACCGGCACCGCGCGACCTTGCCGTGCCGCACGGCGCGCGTGCACATCAAGCAACTCGGCGGCCACGTCACGCGCCTTCTCGGCCGCCTTGCGTTTGACCTTTGCCCACTGATCCGAGCCGAGTTTGTGCAGCGGCGCCGACCCCTCGTCCGCGCCGGTGTACCGGCCGATCAGGTGCAGGTTGGCCACCGGCACGTAGAGCTTGTTGTCGTCCGCGTACTCGAGCGTCAGGTACTCGGTCTGCACGTCGCCGATGTCAAAGGTCGTCAGGCCCCGGTAGCGCCCCACACCGTGGTCGATGTGCACGACCGGTGAGCCGATCGCGAGGTCGGCGAGGTTCGCGATCAGGGCCTCCGAGCGGCGCCGATCCCGGCGAGACCGCTCGCTGCTGCGAGCCCGCTCGCCGTACAGTTGCGACTCGTCGATGATGGCGATCTCGCCCGAGGCGAGCTGCAGCCCCTCGCCGGTCGGCGCCACGGTGATCGCCTGGCGAAGTTCACTCTGGAGGAATGCGGACCAGTCCTCGACCGGCTTTGGCGTGATGCCGTTACCGCGCAGCAGGTCGTTGATGGCCTCGCGGCGCCCCGGCGATTCTGCGGTGAACAGCACACGCCCCGGCTTGCTTGCGAGGTGGGTCTGCAGCAGGTGCAGCGGCGAGTCGTGGCGCGGGTTGACCGGAAACCGTGAGGGCAGCTGTGTACCGAAATTGTGTGCGTTGACGTCCTGCGACTCGAAACTGCCAACGTCCGTCGGCGTGCAATCGCCAATCAGGGCGCGCGCGTCGTCGAGGCCGACAAAGACGGCCTCGGGTGGCAGCAACGGGCGCTCGATGTCGTGCCGCATCTGTTCGTGGCGTTCGGTGATCTGCGCCCAGTGCGCGTCGAGCGCCTGGTCGCAGCCCTCCAGCACCAGCATGGTGGCGTCGTCCGGCAGGTAGTCTCGGAGCGTCGCCATGCCCTCAAAGAACAGCGGCTGGTAATACTCGATGCCTGACGGCGCGATACCCGAGGTCACATCACGGTAGATCGGGCTGCCGCCGTAGTGCTCGAAACGCTCACGAAACTGCTTGCGAAAGCGGGTGATACCGGCCTCGTTGAGCGGAAATTCGTGTGCCGGTAGCAGTTGAATGCGCTCGACGCTGTCGGTGGCGATCTGCGTCTCCGGGTCGAACAGCTTGATGCTGTCGAGCTCGTCGTCAAAGAAGTCCAGTCGGAAGGGGGCCGATGCGCCCATCGGGAAGAGATCGAGCAGCGAACCTCGGCGGGCGAATTCGCCGTGCTCGAGCACCTGGCTCACGGCGCGGTACCCCGCCTCGACAAGATCGCGCTGCAGCGCCTCCGGGTCGAGCACCTGACCCTGGTTCAGCATCAACGTGTGGCCCCGGATGAACGCCGGAGGCGCGAGCCGTTGCAGCAGGGTTTGCACCGGTAGCAACAACACGCCGTCCCGCTGCTGCGGCAGGTGATAGAGGGCCTCGATGCGTTGCGAGACGATGTCCTGGTGCGGCGAGAAGGGGTCGTACGGCAGGGTCTCCCAGTCGGGAATCACACGCAACGGCAGGGCGTCGTGAAGAAACCACCGCAGCGCACTCTCGAGCCGCAACAGCTCGGCCGCGCCCGGAATCAACACCACTGTGAGGGACGACGCGCGAGCAACGTGCTCCGCCACCGCGAGCGGGATGGCTGCGCCGTGGAGTTGACCCCAGCGTCGAGTGGTCTCAGGGGGTGTGGCGAAGACGGTGTTCAGGCTCACTCGGGTTCCGCAGACACAAAGCGTCGAAGTGTACCTGAGACCACCCCGTGGTCGGCGTCGCGGTGCGCGGCGTGCGCCGGAATACGCTACCCTCGCTGCCCATGCAGCAACCCTTCTCCCTGTCCATCGGGCTCCGCTACACGCGCTCGAAGCGCCGCAGCGGATTCGTCTCGTTCATCACGCTGATTTCGGTCATCGGCATCGCGCTCGGCATCACCACGCTGATCGTGGTGTTGTCGGTGATGAACGGCTTTCAGACCGAAGTGCGTGAACGCATCCTCGGCATGGCATCTCACGCCACCATCACCAAACCCGAAGGGCCGGTGCGCGAGTGGCAGTCGCTCGCACAGGCGGCGCGCGAACACCCCGAGGTGGTGGGCGCAGCGCCCTACGTCGAGGCGCAATTGATGCTGGTGAACGGTGAGCAGGTGACCGGTGCGCTGGCGCGCGGTGTGCTGCCTGAGCACGAGCCCGATGTCTCCGAAATCGAGGCGCAGATGACCCGTGGCAGCTTGACCGAGCTGCAGCCAGGCAGCTTCAACGCGGTCCTCGGGGCCTCGCTGGCGAACTACCTCGGCGTGGGCGTGGGCGACAAGGTCACCGTGGTGGCACCGGAGGCCTCGGTGAGCGTGGTGGGGGTTACGCCGCGGATGAAACGGTTCACGGTGGTCGGCACCTTCAGTTCCGGCATGGGCGAATACGACCGCAACATGGCCGTCTTCGCCGCTTCAGACGCGGCGCGCCTGTTGCGCATGGACGGGCTCAGCGGGGTGCGCCTCAAACTCGAGGACATGTTCAACGCGCGCGCCGTCGCCAAGGACCTGGCTGACACGCTCGGCGAGACCTGGTGGGTGTCCGACTGGACCTGGCAGCACCGCAATTTCTTCCGAGCGGTGCAGACTGAAAAGACCATGATGTTCATCATCCTCTCGCTGATTGTCGCGGTCGCGGCCTTCAATATCGTCAGTATGTTGATCATGGTCGTGAACGAGAAACAGTCCGACATCGCAATCCTGCGGACGCTCGGGGCGAGCCCGGGCAGTGTGATGCGCATCTTCCTGGTCCAGGGCACCGTCATCGGGTTGTTCGGGACCGTGCTCGGCCTGATCGGCGGGGTGTCGCTGGCGTTGAACGTGGAACGCCTGGTGCCGATGATCGAGTCGCTGCTCGGGCGCAAGTTTCTCGCCGAGGACGTCTACGCGATCTCGTACTTCCCGTCCGAGCTCAAGGTCGACGACGTGCTCTGGGTCACGGTGATCGCCTTCGTGCTGACGGTCGGGGCGACGCTGTACCCGGCCTGGCGTGCGGCCCGAACCGACCCGGTGGAGGCGCTGCGGCATGACTGAATCCCCGTTGGTCATCGAAGCGCGCGGCGTGGAGCGCGACTACCGCGAGGGCGACAACCACCTCGCCGTGTTGCGCGGTGTCGACTTCAGCGTGGCCCGTGCCGAGCAGGTTGGCATCATCGGTCGGTCGGGCAGCGGCAAGAGCACGCTCTTGCATGTGCTCGGGGGCCTCGACCAGCCGACTCGGGGCGAGGTGCGCGTCGCCGGCACACAGCTGTCGCACCTGTCGCCGGCGGAGGCGGGTCGGGCGCGCAACCGCACGCTCGGCTTCGTGTACCAGTTTCACCATTTGTTGAACGAGTTTTCCGCGTTGGAAAACGTCGCGCTGCCACTGCTGATCCGCGGGGAGCGGGCCGACGCCGCCGAGCGACGGGCCGCGGAATACCTTGATCGGGTCGGTCTTGCGGACCGCCTGTCGCACACGCCTTCGCGATTGTCGGGCGGCGAACGTCAGCGCACCGCCATCGCGCGTGCACTGGTGACCGAACCGGTGTGTGTGCTCGCCGACGAGCCCACCGGCAACCTCGATGACAGCAACGCCGAACGCGTGCACGAACTGCTGCTCAGCCTGAACCGCGAGTTGGGCACCGCCTTCGTGATCGTGACCCACGACAGCCGGCTGGCCGGGCGCCTCGACCGCTGCTTGCAGCTGGTTGACGGGGTGTTGGAGCCGGTCTCAGTGGACGCCGAGCGCGCCTGACCGTGCGCTGGCCCGTCGCCGCGCGTGTGCGCGTCGTGCGCGTGCACGCCGGGCTGCGAGGCGCCGCAGGATCCGCGCGCGCCAGACGACGTGGGTGCCGACGTAGCCCAGGCCTGCACACACCGCAGCCAGCGCGGCGCACCCGACCATCATCGGCACCCAGACCGTGTCCACCTGCCAGAGCATGTCCGTCCAGCGCTCGGTCGGCTCCATGCGAATGCCGGTCAGGCTCGCACCGACACAGTACGCTGCGTAGTACATCGGCGGAATGGTCAACGGGTTGGTGATCCACACCAGGCTGGCGCTGAGCGGCAGGTTGACCCGCAGCTGAATGGCGAACGCGCTCGCGAGCAGGGTTTGCACCGGCAGCGGCAACCACATCAAGGCGAGGCCGACCGCGACCGCGCCGGCCACGGACCGCCGGTTGATGCAGTAGAGACACGGGTCGAGCAACCACGGACGCAGCACCGTCAGCGCGCGACGGTTGGCAAATGCGGTGGGCGACAAGGCGCCCCTGCACAGCCATTTCTTCATGCTGTTGCCTGCCTCGTTGTCTGTGACGCGCCCGACGGGGACCCCGGCGACCGCGTGACGCGGCAGATGTGATTCGGTGTCGACACACCGCGCGTCGTATCTGCCACTACACGACGTGTAACGGCGTGGTGCCCGCAATCTTCAGCGACGTGCCGCGTCAGGCTGCGCAGATGCGAAGCGTTCTGTGTGCCGTGGTCGGGGGGGTCGCCGCCCTGCGCCTGCCTGCCCTGCCCGGCGATGTCGGCCTGCTCGCCCTCGCCGTGTGTGCGGTCGGCCTCGGCGTGGCCGAGCGCACCCGGCCGGTTGGCGTCGGGTTGCTGGTGGCGGTCTGGGTGCTGGTCGCCGTGGACCAACGGCTCACCACACGTCTGTCCCACGACGGCGCCGTGGACGTGGTCTGCGAGGCCCACGTGGTCGGCTTGCCGGTGCAGGGGGTGGGGCGGCTGGGGCTGGTGGTCGACCTCCGCGACTGCGTGGGTTCTGCAGAACCACTGCCGCCGGTGTTGCGCGCCCGTGTCACATGGTATCGACCGGTGCACACGCTCCTGCCCGGGCAACGCTGGCGGATGCCCCTGCGGCTGCGCGCGCCGCGTGGCCACCGGAACTTCCACGGCTTCGACTACGAAACCTGGCTGTTTCAGCGGGGGTTGGACGCCACGGGCACGCTGCGCGCCAACGCCGCGCTGGTGCAGCTCGGCGATCAGCCCGTGAACGTCGATCGATTCCGCTGGCGATTGCGGGAGCGGTTGCGATCGCTGACCGCGAACCTGGCGCACGGCGGCCTTGTCGAGGCGCTTGCTTTCGGCTCGCGCGACCGCATTGACGCAAACCAGCAGCAGCTGCTCTCTCGCTCGGGCACCGCGCACCTGGTGGCGATATCGGGCTTGCATATCGGCATGGTGGCCAGCGTGGGTTTCGCGCTCGCCGCGGCCGTGTGGCGCATAGCCGCCCGCGCGGGGACGGCACCACCGGTGTCGTCGACCCTCTTTGCCGGCTGCGTGGGGCTGCTGCTCGCCGGTGGCTACGCTGCGCTGGCCGGGTTTGCGCTGCCGACCGTGCGGGCGTTGGTGATGCTGGCTGCGGCCTTCACAGTAACGCTCAGCCGTCGGCGGCTGGACGGCGCGGCGTGTCTCGGGCTGGCCTTTTTTGCCGTGCTGTTGGTCAGGCCATTGTCGTTGGTCGACGCCGGGTTCTGGTTGTCGTTTCTCGCCGTCGGCGTGATCCTCACGGGCCTCCGTGCGCGTCGGCACTGGCCGAGCTGGCAGGGCGCGTTGTGGGTCAACGGCGCGGTCGGGTTGCTGCTCACACCGGTGACCGTGTGGGTGTTTGGCGAAGTGCACTGGGTCAGTCCGGTGGCCAACGTGCTGCTGGTGCCGCTGTTCGGTCTGATCGTGGTACCGGGCGTGCTGTTTGCCGTCGCCGTGATGCCGGTTTCGCCGACGCTTGCGTCCGTCACGCTGGGGGCCGTGGACTGGATCTTGAGCACCTGCCTGCACGTGCTCTCGTCTCTGCTCGACGCGCTGCCCAGTGGCTTGCCGACGCCGGTCTCGGCCGCGGCACTGTGCGCGCTCGGGTGTGCTGCGGCGCTCGCGTTGCTGCCGCGCAGCTGGCCGCTGTCTTTCTGCGCCCTGGCAGCTGCCGTGCTGATGGCGTTCACGCTGCCGCCGGCGCGGCCACCGGTGGGCCACCTACGGGTCACCGTGCTCGACGTCGGTCATGGCCTCGCGCTCGTGCTCGAGACGGCGACCCGCACCCTGGTGTACGACACCGGCCCCCGCCGGGGTCGCTTCGACGCGGGCGCCCAGGTGGTGACGCCCGCGGTGCGCGCCGGCGGGCACGCGCGCGTCGACCAGCTCGTGGTGTCCCATGCCGACAGCGACCACGCGGGCGGTGTGGTCGGACTGCTCGCTCGAATGCCGGTGGCTCGGGTGCTGCGGCCCGAGGACGGCAGCTGCCGCGCCGGGGTGCACTGGACGTGGGACAAGGTGCGGTTCGACGTGCTCCACCCGGGGGTCGCCGACCGCGGCCACGAGAACGACCGATCCTGTGTGCTGCGTGCGACCACTGCAGGGGGGCAATCGCTGTTGCTGCTGGGCGACGTCGAGCGTCGCGGTGAGCGGGCCCTGTTGCAGCGCGGTCTCGACTCGGCCACGGTCATGACCGTGCCGCACCACGGCAGCACGACGTCCTCGAGTGACGCCCTGCTCGACACCGTCGCGCCGGCGTTGGCGATCAATTCGGCCGCGCGGGCGGGGCGGTTTCGCTTGCCGCACCCGCGGGTTGTCGCGCGGTATCGGGCCCGTGGTATCCCGCTGATCGGCACGGCGCAGCACGGTGCGGTGCGCTTCACCTTGCCGTTCACAGACCCGGCCGCGCCGCGCTGGGAGAGCGCTCGCGCGGACCGTCGCTGGCTGTGGCACAGGCGTCTGAACCCCGCGCGCTGTCACGGGGCGGCCTGCTAGAATCAGGGCCGAGGCCGGGGGTGTCCGCTTGGCCGCAACAGGATCGCTCGGTGCTCGAAATACTCTTGTCAGGTGGCTGGTTGATGCTGCCAATTCTGATCTGCTCGGTCGTGGCGCTCGCCATCATCGGCGAGCGTTTCCACGCCCTCAGTGCCCGACGCGTGATCTCCGAGGACGCGCGCAAGCTCGCGCGCCGCTGCGCCTTGCAACCGCACATCAGTGCCGAGCAACTCCAGACACTGCGCGCCGATTCGCCACTCGGGCGGGTACTGGCCGCAGGCCTGGCCAACCGGGGCGTGCCCCGCGACGTGTTGCGAGAAGCCATCGAAGAGGCGGGACGACACGAGGTGCACGGCCTGAATCGGTTTCTCAACGCACTCGGCACGATCGCGGCGATCACGCCGCTGCTCGGCCTGCTTGGCACGGTCGTCGGCATGATCTCGGTCTTCGCGACCATCACCTCCGTCGGGGTTGGCAGTCCCAATGCGCTCGCCGGTGGCATCTCGCAGGCGCTCATGACCACCGCGGCTGGCCTCTTCGTCGCCATTCCGGCGCTGGTGTTCAGCCGCTACTTCCACCGGCGCGTTGACGATCTCGTGGTGACGATGGAGAAAGAGGCCTTGCAGTTGGTGCACACGCTGCTTGACCCCGACACCCGCAAGGCCGGCCGCACGGTGCGCGCCGAGGCGACCGGTCGCCGCCGCGTCGCACCGTCGAACGCGGGCCAATGAAGTTTCGTCAACACACGCAGGCCGCGGTGGAGCTGAACCTCACACCGCTGATCGACGTGGTGTTTCTGTTGCTGATCTTCTTCATGGTGTCGACGACCTTTCAGACAGAAAATCAGATCAAATTGCAGCTGCCCGAAGCCAGTGCGGAGCACGCGCCCGAGGCTGCGCGCATCGAGGTCTCAATCAACGCCGAGGGTGCGTTGAGCGTCAACGGCCAGACCCTGGTGAACAACCGGCTCGAGACCGTGCGGGCCGCCTTGCAGACGCTCGCCGCCGGGCGGCGCGACGTGCCGCTGGTCATCCGCGCCGATCGAGGCACACCCTATCAGGCTGTCGTGACGGCAATGGACGCGGGCAGTCAGCTCGGCCTGACGCGCATTTCCCTGCCCACACTGCGACGCGACGCGCCCTGACGCCATGACGCACCCGGGCGAATCGCCGAGTGGCACGCAGACCTACCGGCGCCTGCTGGGCTATGCCAGGGTGCACTGGCAACGCATGGCCATCGCGATCGTCTGCATGGTCGGCTACGGCGTGACCGACGCCACCTTCGCCGCGTTGATGAAACCGCTGCTCGACGGCGGTTTCGTTTCGCGCACCAGTGTCAACCCGTGGATGGTGCCGCTCGCGGTGCTCGGTCTGTTCCTGTTTCGCGGTGCGACGGGCTTCCTCTCGCACTACAACCTCGCGTGGGTGGGTGGTCGGGTGACCGCGACCTTGCGCGCCGAATTGTTCCAGAAGTACCTCGACCTGCCGAGCAGCCACTACGACCAGACAACCGGCGGCGAGATGATCTCCCGGCTCGTTTACAACATCCACATGGTCTCCCACGCCGCCAGCCAGGCCGTGACCGTGCTGATCCGCGACAGCGTCACCATCATCGCCTTGCTGGGGCTCATGGCCTGGCACTCCTGGCGGCTGACGCTGGCGTTTCTGCTGATCGGTCCGGTGTTGGGTGTGCTGATCGTGTGGATCAGCAAGCGCTTTCGGCGCATCAGCCACGGCATACAGGACGCGATGGGTGAGCTTACCCACACCACCGAAGAGGCAATCGACGGGCAGCGCGTGGTCAAGATATACGGCGGGCAGGTGCACGAGATGCAGCGCTTCTCCACCGCCAACGAGCGGGCCTTTCGGCTCACGGTCAAGGAGGCGGTGACGCGCGCCGCGAGCACGCCGGTCATCCATTTCCTGGTTGCCGTTGCCCTCGCGGTGATCATGTACGTCGCGAGCGTGGAGGGTTTGAGCGAGAACCTCAGCGTCGGCGAGTTCATGTCCTTCCTGACCGCCATGCTGTTGTTGTTCCAACCGCTCCGGGCCCTGTCGGACCTGAACAACACCATCCAGAAAGGCATCGCGGCTGGCGAGAGCGTGTTCAGCTTGCTCGACGAGCCGAGCGAACCGGATCTGGGCAGCACGCGCTTTGACGGCCGCTTCGACGTGATTGCCTTCGAACACCTCGCCTTTGCCTACGCCAACACCGAGCGTTCCGCGCTCGTCGACGCCGACTTCCGCTTGCAGGCCGGCCAGACAGTGGCGCTGGTCGGGCGCTCGGGCAGCGGCAAGACCACGCTCGCGCACCTGCTGGCTCGGCTGTACGAGCCGACCGGTGGCGCCGTTCGCATCGACGGTGTCGACATTCGCGAGTACAGCCTGCCGTCGCTGCGCTCGCACATGGCCTACGTCGGTCAGGACATCAAACTGTTCAACGACACGGTGGCGGCGAACATCGCCTACGCGACTGACGCCACGCGCGAGGACATCGAGGCCGCGGCGCGTGCCGCCAACGCCGACGCCTTCATCCGCGAGCTCGACCAGGGCTATGACACCTGGGTCGGTGACGACGGGGTGCTGCTCTCGGGCGGGCAGCGGCAACGCATTGCGATTGCGCGTGCGCTGCTCAAACAGGCGCCGATCCTGATCCTCGACGAAGCAACCTCGGCGCTCGACACCGAGTCAGAGCACCTGGTGCAGGCCGGTCTGGAAACGCTCATGCAGAACTGCACCACGCTGGTGATTGCGCACCGGCTGAGCACGATCGAGCGGGCAGACGCCATTGTCGTACTCGACCAGGGACGGGTTGTGGAGCAGGGCGACCATGTCAGCCTGCTGGCACGGCAGGGACACTACGCCCGGCTGCACACGGCGCCGTGAGGGCCCCGGCACACTGGGCGAGCCGTGGGGTGCCAGGCCTGCTGTTGTTGCCGTTGTCCTGGCTGTTCGGCGGGCTGGCTTCACTGCGACGGCTGGCGTACCGGTTTGGCCTGTTGCGGTCCGGACACCCCGGTGTGCCGGTGATCGTGG
The DNA here is from genome assembly GCA_039196715.1 of Pseudomonadota bacterium. Lineage (NCBI taxonomy): Bacteria > Pseudomonadati > Pseudomonadota > Pseudomonadota bacterium. Next base: position 134,243 of record JBCCUP010000003.1, on the reverse strand, counting down.
TCGGTAACATCTCCGCCGGTGGCAGCGGCAAGACGCCACTCGTGATTGCGGTGGTCAAGTTGCTTCGATCGCATGGCCTGCGCCCGGGTGTGGTGTCGCGCGGCTACGCTTCGACGGCGGCGTCGGTTGAGCTGGTCGATGCGCACAGCGATCCCGCGCGCGTTGGCGATGAGCCCGTGTTGATTGCCCAGCGGGCCGCGTGTCCCGTGGCGGTTGCCGCGCGTCGCTTGGCGGCGGCGGAAGTGCTGGCAGCGCGTGACGACGTCGACCTCATTGTCACCGACGATGGCCTGCAACACTACGCGCTGCAACGCGACATCGAGATTGCCGTGGTTGACGCGCGCACGGGACTCGGCAATCGCTGGTTGATGCCCGCCGGCCCCTTGCGGGAGCCGCCGTGGCGCCTCGACACGGTCGATCACGTCGTCCACAGCGGGGATGCGGCGGGTTACGATGTGTTGGTCAGCGGCGTCCACCGGGTCGACGGCAACGCCGAGGTGCGCAGCCTCGGGGCGTTCAGCGAGTCGCCGGTGCACGCGGTCGCCGGGATTGCGCACCCGGAGAAGTTTTTCGACACCCTGCGCTCGCTCGGCTGGGTGTTCGAGCCACACCCGTTCGCCGACCACCACCGGTTCGTGCCGTCGGACCTGCAGTTTGACGATGACCTGGAGATCGTGATGACCGAAAAGGACGCTGTGAAATGCAAGGCCTTTGCGGGACCGAACGCGTGGGCGGTGCGTATCGAGGCCGTGCTGGCGCGTGGCTGGTCCGACGCCCTGTTGCGGCACGCGACCGAACTCGTTGCCCACTACCGGGGACTCGAACGTGCCTGACACGGCGACGACCCGCTACAGTGTGGTGATACCGGCGCGATACGGTTCCACGCGGCTGCCGGGCAAAGCCTTGGCGGACATCGGTGGACGCCCCCTGATCGAATGGGTCTGGCGTTCGGCGGTGCGGAGCCGTGCCGACGAGGTGGTGATTGCAACCGACGACTCGCGCATCCAGAGCGCCTGTGCAGGGTTCGGGGCCGATGTCTGCATGACCCGATCGGACCACGCCAGCGGCACTGAACGCGTGGCCGAGGTCGTCCGGCAACGCGACTGGCCGAGCGACCACATTGTCGTCAACCTGCAGGGAGACGAACCGGACACCGCGGCGGAGAACCTCGACGCGGTTGCGCAGTGCCTTGCGGCCAGCCCCCTCGCGGTGATGTCGACCCTGAGTGTGCCGCTCGATGACGCGGAGTGGTACCACGATCCCAATTGTGTGAAGGTCGTCGCTGACACATCCGGTTACGCCTTGTATTTCAGTCGTGCGCCTATCCCCGGGCAGCCCGGTGCAGCCGCAGGTGCTGTCCCGAACGGCGCCGCACGTCACCTCGGCATCTACGCCTTTCGAGCTGCGTTCCTGGCGCGCTTCTCCGAACTCAGCGTCTCGCCTCTCGAGCAGGTGGAATCCCTCGAGCAACTGCGCGTGCTCTGGCACGGTGAGCGGATCGCGGTGGCAACGGCGCCGCGTGTGCCGGGTCCCGGCGTCGACACGCCGCGCGACCTCGAACGTGCGCGGCGTGTACTGGCGCCGCCCGCGGACGAATGAGGTGAGGCGGTGAAGTGGCGGGAACTCGGCCGTGCGTCGCTGTACAGGGGCTTTATCGAGTTGATTCGTTGGCGCGGCCAGTTCGAACGTTTCGACGGCAGTTGGTCCGACCCGGTCGAGCGCGAACTCATGCTGCGGGGCGAGGCCGTGGCGGTCCTGCCGATCGACTTGCGGCGCGACTCGGTGCTGCTGGTGGAGCAGTTTCGCGCGGCCGCCGTGCACATGCCCGGCGGGGCGTGGCAGGTCGAGACCCTTGCCGGGGTGGTCGAGGACGGTGAGTCGCTCGAGGCGGTGGCCCGTCGCGAGGCGCGCGAGGAGGCCGGTCTGGACCTCGATGAACTCGTGCCGATGGTTTGCTACCAACCGAGCCCGGGGGCCTGCGATGAAACGCTGCACCTCTTTCTCGCACCGACCGACCTGGGTCGCGCCGGGGGCGTCTTCGGCGTAGCGCACGAGCACGAGGACATCCGGACCCTGATCGCGCCCGTCGAGGCCGTGTTGTCCGATCTCGACGCCGGGCGATTTCACAACAGCATGACGCTGATCGCGCTGCACTGGCTGGCCCGCCAGCGCCAGCAGGGGCGCTTCCGCGCGGCTCAGGACTGACGCCGATCGGCAGGTCTCGCGAAGCCACCACCCGGTCCGGGCGTGTGCCCGGTGCGCGTTGGCCTGTGGTGTGCATGGTGTGGGAAGGCTTATTGGTCCCGCCCCCGCCGGTGGGAGAGCAGCGTGTACGCCCATTTCACATCCTATGTAGGTTGGCACCGCTACAGCGCCAACTGTGCGTTGGCGCTCGCGATTGCCTACATCACCTTGCTCTACCTAGCGAACGGCCTGCTGACGCTCGAGCTCAGTGTTAACGTGTCGGCCAGCTCGCGCGAGAGCGGCACGATCGAATGGCTCAGGGGGGCACTGGCGACGCGTGACCTGGTGTCCACGCTGACGCCCGCCCAGGCGGCCTGGGCTTTCTGGCCATTGCAGCTGCTGCTGATCGCGTTCTCGGTGACGCTTTGCATCACGCGCAAAAGCAGCGCCTTTCTCGCGTGCCTCGCCGCGCTCTTTGTCGTGCTGGTGCTCTACCATGGCTCTGGCGACCTCTCGCTGCTGCGCTTCGGGGTGTTCTCGGTCTGCGCCTTGTTCCTCGTTTCGAGCGCCGTGCAGATGGCCGGAGCGATGTTCGAGCGGCACCAGCTCGCCGACGCCTTCGAGCAATTCGTGCCGCCGGAGGTGGCACGCCAGGTCGCGAACGATCCGGGTGCGCTGCAGCAACCCGAGACCGTGCGTGAGCTCTCGGTGCTGTTCTGCGACATGAAGGGCTTCACCGGCATCGCCGAACAACTGACACCGAGTCAGCTGACGGGCTTGCTGAACCGGTACTTTGACGTCGTCACGCGCGTGGTCATTCGCCACCGGGGCACGATCGACAAGTACATGGGCGACGCCGTCATGGCATTCTGGGGGGCGCCCGTGTCCAGCCGGGACCACGCCTCGCAGGCGGTGCAGGCCGCACGCGACATCCAGGTGGAGATGCAGACGCTGGCGCGCGATTTCCAGTTGGTGCAGTTACCGCCGATCCGCGTCGGCATCGGTGTCTCGACCGGCGAGTCCTTTGTCGGACACCTCGGCTCGGACCACCGCAAGGCCTACACGGTGATCGGTGACTCGGTTAACGTCGCGCAGCGACTCGAGCGCGCAACGCGCGAATTCGCCGTCGGGGTGATCGTGTCGGAAGCGACTGCCGAGCGTGACCGCGCCACGGCGTTTCGGGAACTGGGCACCATTCGGTTGAAAGGGCGCGAGCGTGCGCTTCGGGTGTACCAGCCCGTTGGGCGGCGCGATCAACTGAGCCAGGCGCTCAAGGACGAACTGGCCCAGCACGAACAGGCGATGGCGCTGTTGCGCACACGCCAGTGGGCGGCGGCGCGGCCGCTGGTTACCCAGCTCGCCGAGATCAGCACCGAGACCGCGCTCTACAACACCTACCTCGCGCAGATCACCGACGCGACCCGCCCACCCAGGCCCGACCCCCGGGACACGGCCTCGAAACCCGGTTGATCGGGTGGCGTGGCCGCCGCCCTCAGGGTGCGCGGGGCTCGCGCCAAACGCCGTCGATGAAGTGTTGTTGAGGGCGAAACGCGGTCTTGTAGGCCATGTTCTGGCGCGAGAGGATGGCGTAGCCGAGGTAGAGCCACTTGAACCGGTGCTCACTCGCGAGGCGAAGTTGCAACAGGATGGCCAGTGTGCCGAACGCTCGCCGGGCGTGCAGTGGGTCGAAAAACGTGTACACAGCGGACAGCGCATCGCCAGCCTGATCGGTGACGGCGACGCCGACCAGTTGGCCCTCTACCCACATCTCGACGAACACGGTTTCGCACCAGCTGCTGCCGAGGAAACTCAGAAACTGTGGCTTGTCGGCCGAGGCCATGTCACTGCCGACATGCCGGGCGTCCAGGTAGCGTTTGTAGAGCGCGAGGTAGGCGTCGGTCGCGGACGGCTTCACCACGCGGCACTCGACGTCCGCATTGAGCTTCAGGCTGCGGCGCTGGCTGCGCGACGGCCGAAAGGTGGCCACCGGAATGCGCACCGGGATGCACCGCGTGCAACGGGCACAGCCGGGTCGGTACACGTGATCACCACTTCGGCGGAAACCGTTGGCCAGCAGCACGGCGTAGGCCGCCGTGTCCATCGGCCACGCTGGGTCGGCGAGGACGTTGGTGGCCTGCTCGTCCGCCAGGTAGGGACAGGCGTGTTCCTGCGTTCGAAAGAAGCCGAGCGATTGGGCCGTGGGTTCAGTCGTCATGCTTACCAATTGGATAAAAAAACACGCACGTCAGATTAAGCTGGCACACTTACGGTACTCACCGTACGCGGTCTCGATCAACTTATGTTTAGCGCACGACGGCCGCTGACGTGGGTGCCCCGCATTTTTCTGGAAACGCCCGTGAGCACCGACGGCCAGGCCGATATCTCAGAACCCGTGGTAAACAAATCGCTCCGTGAGACCGGTGAGGCCGTGCACGTGTCTGTCGGGCGCCGTGCAGCACTGGTGGGCCTGGAGTTGACCGTGTTGCTTGCGTGTTGCGTCGGCATCGTCGTGGTTTGGGAATCGCGAAACCCGCCGGCAATGTGGTTCGCGATCATGGTCGCGTTGATCCTTTTCGCCAGCAACAGCGTCTGCGGCACCTACCGGCAAACGGTGTACATGCACCACGTGGCTCGGCTCGCACGCAGTGCGCTGGCCCACGGCCTTGGCGGTGTGGCGCTGGCCGTGCCGATGGTGGTGTGGTTTGAGAACAGCATGGAATTCGGCTACCTGTTAGGTATGGTGATCATGTCCTTCTTCATCACCAACACCCTGCGCCCGGTGTTGGTCGAAGTGCTGCGTGCCGGTAACAAGCTCGATCAGCGGCGCAAACCCGACGGTATCGGCCTCAGTTGAGCACAGGCGCGTAGTGCGCCAGCAGCTCGTCCATCAATCCGCCCACCTCGGGCTGTTCGGTTTTCAACTGCCGCGCACGCGCGACGAAGCGAGCGCGGTTGACCGTGCGAACACTCGGCTCGTCGAGCACCCGCCCAACCCACGCCTGCCATCGTTGGGCCTCGGCCGCCGAGAGCGTGGCCGGCCAGTTGCGCGCACGCATCCGCTCGAGCAACACCGGCAGCCTCGGGTCATCGAAGGCGGTGTCTCGAGCGGGCGGCACGTTGGCCCCGGCGGCGTCGACCGTGCGCTGCATCGCCGCGCGGTCCTTGCCGGAGAAGAACCCACCGGAGTACAACTGCAACTCCGGGTCGTCCGCGGGTGTGAAACCCGGGGCGGCGAGTACGCCGTGCACGGTGTCACGCAGGGTGTCGGTCAACCACCCGCTGAGGTGCTTGGCTGCCACCGCCGTGTTCAGGCCGAGCCGCGCTGCGTCCGACGTGCGCAGGACCGACAACGGCGCCAGCACCGGGCACTTGTTCAGGTGGACGGTCTTGACCGGAAACCGCGGCGTCGAACCCAAGGTGTCCGCGTTGGCGAACCAGCGTGCCCGCAGGGCGTCCGGATCGAGATTGAGGAAGGGCGTCGCAGCGTGGCGGAGGTCAGCGACCAGAATGCCGTTCGGGTTGGTGGGGTGCTCGGCAATCGGCGCGACGATGGCGCAAAAGTGCTGGTCGGCTCCGTACATGCCACTGATATGCAGGCACGGCTCCGGGTTGTGCGGTGCGAGCAGCTGACGCGCGCTGTGTTTGTCACGGTGCGTGAAAGCATAGTCGTACAGGCGAGGTTGTCGATCGCGCAACAGCCGGGCGACCGCGAGGGTGGCCTCGACATCCGAGAGCGCGTCGTGTGCAGCGGTGTGCTGCAGGGCATTCGCGGTGCTGAGCGACTCGAGGCGGTTCGTTGCACGGCCGTTGTCGTCGGTTGGCCAGTGTATGCCCTCGGGGCGCAGTGCCCGACAGAGGCGCACCGTGTCAATCAGATCCCAACGCGAACGCTTGTCCTGCCATTCCCGCGCATAGGGGTCCATGAGGTTGCGGTAGAAGAGGTGGCGCAGGAACTCGTCGTCGAAACGCACGCTGTTGTAGCCGACCACACAGGTCCCCGCTGGCTCGAACGCCGCGAGGACCGACTTGGCAAAGTCGAACTCGCCGAGGCCTCGGGCCTCGCATTGCGTGACCGACAGGCCGGTCAGCGCGATTGCCTCCGGATCGGGCAGCACGTCGACCGGGGGTTTGCACAGCAGGTTGACCGGTGGGCCGACCGGGTTCAACTCGAGGTCGGTGCGCTGCCCGGCAAATTGCAGAATTCGGTCGCGGGCCGGATCGCGACCGGTGGTCTCGAGGTCGTACCAGAACAGCGACTGGGTGCTCACGCGCCCTACCAGTGCAGGTCGTCCGGCACGGTGTAAGCGGTGTAGGGGTCGTCCGGATCGGCTGGCGGTGCCGCATCGCCCGAGGCCTCACCGTTGTGCACGATCAGCCAGTTCGGGTTGAGGGCTTTGACGCGTTCGGCGACGTCCGGCGGGATCAGGTGGGTCTCACGGTTGAGTCGGGTGATGGCCAGTTCGCCAGAGACAACCGACTTGTGTGCAGCCTCGGTCAGGAAGATCTGCCGGATGCGCTCGCCGATCAGGAAGTTGAAGCTGAGCTCGCCGACGAAATCGGCGACACTGGCCGCTTCGATCAGCGCCTTGATCTCCGACTTGATCCGGCGCTTTTCGGCCAGTGCCGGGTCATCGGCGACGGTGCGCGGGTGTGCTTTGGCCTGTGCGCCACGCGCTTTGCCGCCTGTGCCGGGTTTGCGTTGTGCGTTTCGACCATCCGGCCGTTTACCACCGCGGCGCTTCGCCTTGGACTGAGCTTGCTTTTTGGATTTGTGGCGTTTGGGCTGCTCGAGTCGATCGGCCCGTTCGCGCGTTGCCAAGCCCGCCTTGACAAGCTGCTCGCGCAGGGATTCTGCCATGTCTCGGTTCCACCGGGGTGTGGGCCGGAGTATAAAGAGTTGCTCGAGCCGAACACAGCATTTCGGCAACAAAGCCGCGTCAATGCACTATGGTTAGGGTCTCGCCACGGCGTGTTTGCCCCCGCAGCAGACCGACCCTGGCGACCGGTTCTGGCATGGGTGTAAGACAGGGTGGATCGTGGCTGAAGTCGTCTTGTTGCAGGATGAAATGGCGGTGCGCAAGTACACGTTGAACGGCGTGCGCGCGTTGATTGGACGGTGCCGCGAGGCCGCTATCCAGCTCGAGGACAAGACCGTCAGTGCCAAGCACGCGGTGATCGAGCCCGTTCACGTGTCGGCACGGGCTTGCCAGTACGTGATACAGGACCTGTGCAGCACCAACGGCACCCGCGTTGGCAGCACCACCGTGCGCCGCAGCGCGTTGCGCGACGGCGACACCTTCGAAATCGGTGGGCACCGCTTCCGCTTCTTTGCCGACGAGTGTCGGCTGCTCTTTCCCTCGCTGGTCGAATCCTGACCAGCACTGCCGGTGTCCGTTCGTTTCGACAAGAACGCGGTGGCGGCGCTGGAAAAGAGCTACCTCACGCCGGAAATTGTCCACCAGCGCGAGCGCATGCTCGCGCACCTGGCGCTGAAGCCGGGCGACCGCGTGCTCGACGCCGGGTGCGGTGTCGGCTTGCTCACGGAGACGCTGTGTGATCGGGTCGGCCCGTCGGGCCGAGTGACGGCCTGCGATCAGAGCGCCGCGATGGTCGAGGCGACTGCCAGTCGCTGCGCCGGTCGGGCGAACCTGGATATCCACGAGGCGAGCGTGTGTGCGCTGCCGTTCGACGATGACCGTTTTGACGCCGTGGCACTCGCGCAGGTGCTGCTGTATGTCGCACAGCCCGTGACAGCCCTCAGCGAAGTGAAGCGGGTGTTGTGCCCGGGCGGCGTGGTGTCGATTGTGGAGACCGACTGGCGCGGAGTGGTCATGGCAACCGACGACGTCGAGCGCGTGCGCCGGGTGTTCGCGGCCTGGGATGCGGCCGTGCCGAGTCCGCAGTTGCCCCCGGTGCTCCAGCCCGCCTTGCAGGCTGCCGGGTTGGTGTTCGAGGCGGTCGAAGCCGTGCCGTTGGTGAACACGCGCTGGGACGACGACGGCTTTTCTATGACGATGGTGCGCGATCTCACACGCATGGCGGTGAAACGGGGCGCGTTGTCGTCCGACGAGGCCGACGGCCTGATAGCGGAAATGGACGCTCGGGGCGCACGGGACAGCTACTTCTTCTGCGTCAACCGCTTCGTTTTTCGGGCGCGCTGCCCCGACGGCGGCTGAGCCGCTCGGCGCCGACCTCAGCCCGGTGTGCCGCTCTGGGCAAAACGGGCGATCACGCCGGCCACCAGCTCCGGTTTTTCCGCGTGAACCCAGTGCGAGCCCGTGGGTATGACCCGTGAGCTCGCGTTCGGGAACTGTGCGAGGATCGCGGCCCGGTCCCCGGCCTGGATGTAGTCCGACGCGCCACCGACTATGAAACTCACCGGCACCGGGCAGGGCGGGGTGACCGTGTGCCAACCAGCGATCGCGTCGTAGTCCGCGCTGAGCGTGCCGATGTTGACCCGCAGCGCGAACGGTCCCGCGTCGGTGCGCACCAGATTCTTGAGCAGGAAGTGCCGCACATGTGCGTCAGGCACCGCGGTAGCGAGTCGCTGGTCGGCGTCCTGCCGCGTCGTCGGAGGGTGGTCTCGCAACGACAGCAGAGCGTCGAGAATGGCGTCGTGGTGACGGGGGTAGGGTTTCGGTGCGATGTCGATCACCGAAACCGTGCGCACACGCGTGGGGGCGGCCTGCGCCAGGGTCATCACCGCCTTGCCCCCCATCGAGTGTCCCACCAGGTGTGCGTCGATCAGCGCTGCATCGTCGAGGTAGCGGCCGATGTCGGCAGACAGGGCAGTGTAGGTGTGTGTCGCCGTGTGCGGTGAGCGGCCGTGGTTGCGCATGTCGAGTGCATGCACGCGAAAGTGCGCGCGCAGTCGCCGCGCGATGCCGCCGAGGTTCTCTGCCGAGCCGAACAGACCGTGGGCCAGGACCATGTCCGGGCCATCGCCGTCGACCTTGGCGTGCAGTTTGACCGGGGTTGCTGTCATCGCGGGTGCGCCGTCCTGGCGGTGAGCGGGTGTGTTGCGCGGGCCCCGGGCTGTGGCTACCCTTGGCATTCGCGGCTGCCTCGGTCGTCGCGTGCCCGCCTCAGGAGTCTGCTCGGTGCTCGACCACCACAATACCGCCCTCGCCACGCTCACGGAACGTCGAGACGACTGGATGGACGGCCGCCTCACCGGAATCGAAAAGGAGAGCCTGCGCACCAGCATAGCCGGTACCATTTCGCAGCGCGACCACCCGAGCGCACTCGGCGCCGCGCTCACGCACCCGCACATCACGACCGACTTCGGCGAGGCCATGCTGGAGTTTGTCACGCCGCCCTGCGCCAGCGCTGACGAGGCGTTGGCGTTTCTGCTTGATCTGCACGCCTACACGGTGGGCAAGCTGAACCGCGAGAGCTTGTGGGCGACGAGCATGCCGTGTGTGCTTCAGGGCGAGGACAGCGTGCGCATCGGCGAGTACGGCGACAGCAATGTGGGCCGGATGAAGCACGTGTACCGACAGGGTCTGGGCTTGCGCTACGGCAAGTCCATGCAGGTGATCGCCGGCATCCACGTGAACCTGTCCTGGCCCGATGCCGTGTGGGACTGCCTGCTCGCCGGCGAGGACGGCGATCGGCGGGCGCAAATCGACGCGCGCTACCTTGGCCTGCTGCGCAACGTCCAGCGCCACGGGTGGCTGTTGCTCTACCTGTTCGGTGCGTCGCCGGCCATCTGCACCAGCTTCCTCGGTGGCGAGACCGGCGGGCTCGAGCGTTTCGACAACACCACCGTGTATCAGCCGTTTGGCACGACGTTGCGGATGAGCGATCTTGGCTACCGCAACAGCGACAAGGCGCCCGTGCGTGCCGACTACAACAGCTTGGCGGGGTACGTCGCCAGTCTGCGCGACGCGATCTCCACACCGTGGCCGGCCTACGAGGCGCTGGGCGTGCAACGCGAGGGCCGCTGGCAACAGCTCAACGCCAACATGCTGCAGATCGAGAACGAGTACTACAGCGGCACGCGACCGAAACAGATTACCGAAAGGCTGGAGAAGCCGAGTTCCGCGCTGGACCGCCGCGGTGTGGCCTACGTCGAATTGCGCACCCTCGACGTGAACCCCTTCGCGCCAGCCGGTATCGACATCGACACCCTGCGCTTTGTCGAGGCCTTTTCGCTGTTTTGTCTGGTGCACGAGAGCCCGCTGTTCACGCCCGCCGACCGCGAGCGTATCGACAGCAACAACGACCTCGTGGCCAACCGGGGACGGGACCCGTCTCTGCACTTGCGCGATTGCGCCGGTGCATTACGCGGCCTGGGTGACATGGCCGGCGCGCTGTTGGACGCGGTCGAACCGTGCGCCGAGTTGCTTGGCCCGGCCCACACCGCGTCGCTGCGCCACCAACGTGAAAAGGTACGGGACGCCAATCTGACGCCTTCGGGGCAAATCCTCATCGGCATGCGCGAACAGCGCTGTGGGTTCTTCGACTTTGCCCGCGGTCTGTCTGACGCGCACCACCTGACCCACGCTGCCACGCAGCTCACCGCGGCCCGTCAGGCGGCCTTCGACCAGGACGTGCTGGCGTCGCTCGAGGCGCGCGACCGTGCCGAGGCCGCCTCCGAAGGCAGCTTTGACGATTTCATCGCCGCCTACATGGCGTCCGCGTGACCGAGCCCTTTACACCGCAGCCCTCGTGTGCCGACCCCGGCGACATCCCCGATCTCATGCCCGTGTCGGAGGCGCGTGCCGCCATGCTGGCAGGGATGGCGGCGGTGTCGGGTGTCGACGCCGTGCCGCTGCCCGATGCGCTGGGGCGCGTGCTCGCCGAGGACGTGATCGCACCGATCGATGTGCCCGGCCACGACAATTCGGCGATGGACGGCTTTGCGTTGCGCGCCGATGACCTGCCGCGCGGGGGGATCGGCCGCTTCACTCTGGTTGGCGAAGCCTGGGCGGGACGGCCGTTCTCGGGCACCGTACAGGCCGGACAGGCGGTCAAGGTGGCAACCGGCGCCGTGATGCCGCGCGGGGCCGATACGGTGGTCATTCAGGAGCGCGTGCGCGTGGACGGCGGCGTGCTCGAGGTCCTCGATGGCGAGCGCGCGCTCGCCAACGTGCGTGCGGCCGGTGAGGACACCCGGGCCGGTGACGTGGCGCTGGCCGCGGGCACACGGCTGATGCCAGCCGAAATCGGCTATCTCGCGTCGCTGGGCGTGCGGTCGGTTTGTGCACGACGGCGGGTGCGTGTGGCGTTTTTTTCCACCGGTGACGAGCTCGTGTCGGTCGAGAGTGGTCAGCCGTTGCAGCCCGGCCAGGTGTACGACAGCAACCGGCACAGCCTGCGAGCGGCGCTCGAGACGCTCGGTGTCGAGGTGCGAGACCTCGGCATCGTGGTCGACGATGCCGCCGCCACCGAAGCCGCGTTTCACACGGCTGCGAGCGACGCCGACGCGGTTGTCGCGACGGGCGGTGCGTCGGTGAGCGACGCCGACCATGTCGCAGCCACGTTGAGAGCGCACGGGCGCGTGACCTTCTGGCGTGTCGCCATGCGCCCGGGTCGCCCGCTCGCCAGCGGGCGCGTTGGCGACGCGCATTTTTTCGGCTTGCCCGGCAACCCGGTCGCCACCCTGGTCAGTTACTACCAGTTCGTGCTGCCTGCGCTCAAACGGTTGATGGGCTGCCGCGAGCTCATGTCGCCGACCGTCACCGTGCGCTGCGGGTCGGCGTTGAAGAAGTCACCGGGTCGGGTCGAGTACCAGCGCGGCGTGATGACGTGGGCGGACGGCGAGCCGATCGTCCACAGCACCGGGCGCCAGGGGGCGGGTCGATTGAGCTCGATGGTTCAGGCAAACTGTTTCATCGTCCTCTCGCCTGAACAAGCTGCAATCAGCCCCGGGGACTGGGTGGAGGTACAGTTGTTCGAGGGGTTGATCTGAGCTTGGCCGACCCGCTTGCAACGGCATGTGCCGCGTTTGCATCAGGTTGTCGGACGCGCTGCCGCTACCAGTCGGTAACGACCGTCGCGCTGTGCATGGCACGGTTTACTTATACTCTGAGCAACCACGGTGGATCGGGTGTCATCTTTGAAATCACGACTCATTGCGACGGGGTTGGCACTGATTCTCGGCGGTTGCGCCGGTGGGCCCTCGTCGGCGCCTGAACGCGATCCCGCAGTGGTAGAGGGCCCGGGCTCGCGCTTGTACAACGCGGTCATGGCGCATTTCGCGACGCGCGAGGACACCGATCTCGACTTCACCGAGCACCACTTCGCCTACACCGACCTCAACAACGACGGTGATCTCGATGTGGTGGTGCTGCTGACCGACGAGAGTTGGTGCGTGGGCGACAGCTGCACTGCGATGATCTTCGTCGGCGAGGACGACGCGGTCCGCCTGGTCAGCAAACTCTCGCTCGTCAACGGCCCGATCGCCCTTGGTGACCTGGTCAATGACGGCTGGCGTGACATCTACGTCCGCCTGCCCGGCCGGTCCAGGTTGACCATGGCACGCGTCGGCTTCAACGGCAGCGAGTACCCGAACAGCCCCAGTCAGTGGGGCATCGACACGGTCGACGGTTTTGGCCCGGGAAGGCTGCTGCTGTCCGGTGGCACCGCGTTCCAGTCACTGTACGCCCAACCGTCCATCGCCGGTGCACGCACCACCCAGGTTGCGGACGCGGGTGAGTCCAACGCAGCCGACATGGCGGCGTTGATGGCGGAGACCGACGCGCTGCTCGAGGGCACGCAGGTGGCTGCAATCGAACCGGCCAAGCCGATTGCGTCGGCCTCGACAGGCACGCGTGACCTGGCGTTTTCCGGCCGTTATTCCTGGGGGCCGGGTGAGGCCTTCTTTCGGCCCTGCGGCGGGTCGAGCTTGTACTGGGTCGAAGCCGAACCGGGTGTGTTTGCCGACCTGGACGCGCAGTACCGACAAATCGCCACCATGCAATACGATGACGTCTTTGCCGTCGTGCAAGCCCGGCGCCTGCCGCCGGCGGCCGAAGGCACGGGCAGCTTCTACGATGGCGTGCTGATGGTGTCCGCCCTGACCACCATGGAAGCGCTGGACGGCGAGAGCTGCAGCCGCCCCTGAGTCCCGCGGCACTCAAATGCGACGCAGATCGGCAGCGGCCCAGGCGCGCGGCAGGTAGTAGTCGACGATTGCGGGCGGGTAGCCGATGATCTCGACCAGGCGCCGGCGGCACTCGGCCTCGTTGGCGCCCCGCTCTCGCCAGACGGGCACGCGCTTGCTGAGTGTCTCAACCTGTTCGCGCGGCGTGATGATCCAGGTGTCCTGCGGTGTCTCGCCAAACCAGAACGTGGCCTGCAGGTTTTCCAGCGCGGCCGGCTTCATGTAGAGCATCAGCGACAGCACCCGTTGCGCGCCGTGCGTTTCGAGCAGCTGCTGCGAGAGAAAGTTCATCGTGCCGCCGTAGTCACCGAGGTCGTCGATGACCAGCACGGTCCGGCCCTGAACCGGTACCGAGACGGGGTGGTCGACAATCGGTTTGTCCAGGCGTTCGCCTGGACCGGCATACAGAGACACGCCGACCGTGCCGAACTCCAAGGTTGGCTGGTTGGGGTCCGGCATTTGCACCAGGTGGTCGTAGAGCAGGACGCTAGGCAGCAGCCCGCCCATCGTGACCATGAGGGCGACGTCGATGCGGTTGTCGTCGTTTCGGTGCGCGTGTTGCCAGGCGTGCACCTGGCGCGCGAGTTCGAAACACGCGGCGGCCTCGACGGCATCGGGCACGAGCAGAAAGCTGAGCTCGTCGTCGGGCACGGACACGCCGACGGGTCGGCGCCAGAAACCGAGGTCGATGGCGCCACTCTGGCGCTGGATTTCCTGCCTGTACAGGTCGCTCAAGGCCCGGTCTCCGCTCAGCAAGGGTGGGAGCATAAGGAGTTCCCCTGAAGAACTCCAGCCAACGGGCCGGTCTAAGCCCTCTGCCGTAGTCGCGCGTATGGCGTGGCTGAACGCCACCGGTACACTGATGACATGAACATCACAGAAGCTCAGCCCGCCCCGCCCAGCGCCGCCGGTCAGGCCGGGCTTGCGGCCGTTCTCGCCCTGTTGGCCGTGGTCTGCGCCTGGGCAGGTGATCAACTCGCACTCCAGCACCACGAGCAAATGCTGTTCTGGCCAATCGGCGCCGTGTCGCTGCTTGCGATGTGGTGGCTGCCCTGGCGACTCGCGGTACCGGTCGTGCTCGCCGGGCCGCTGGTCAACGGGTGGCTCATGGACCACACTGCGTCGATGCTCGCCGGGCGTGTGGTCGGCGCCTGCGCAACCGGCATGATCGGCGTTGCACTCATGCGTGCCGCCGGCGTGAAGCGGCTGTTCGGATCGGTCTCGGAGGTGCTCTGGTTTCTCGCGCTCGCGGTGTTCGTCGCCCCGGGGATCTCCGGTGGGCTGTCGATCGGATTGATGTGGCAGCTCGACGGCATGCCCACCGCGCAGTGGAGCCTGTTCTGGTGGGTGTGCTGGGCCACGGAAGCGATCGCAATACTGCTGATCGTGCCACTCGCCAAAGGGCTGCGGCAGCCCCCGGCGTGGCCGGGCCGGTACGAGTGGATCACCCTCGCTGTGGTGGTGGTGCAATCGGCCGTGGTGTTCGACGACCTGCTGCCCGAGCGCTTCGCCATGGAACTGCCGCTCGCGTTTGTCGCCTACCCGATCCTGCTCTGGGCCGCGTTCAAGGTCTCGATGCGTTGGCTGGCGCTCCTGCTGGCGGTACACGCCGCCTTTGCCCTTTGGGCCACAGCTGCCGGTATGGGGCCGTTCACGCGCGGTTCGACTGTCGAGAACCTGCTGCTGTTGCACGGCAACCTCGGGTTGCTCTCCTGCACCACACTGCTGCTGACCTCGGCGCTCGCCGAGCGGCGCGACGCCGTGATGCGCTTGCGTGAAAGTGAGACGCGCTACCGGCTGATCGTCGAGAACCAGTCGGAGTGTGTGTGCAAGCTTGACGCTGCGGGCAACACCGTTTTTGCCACGCCCAACACGCACCGCTGGCTGCCCACCCTGGAGGGCGGCGGAGCGGCGGCACTCAATTGGCTGTGTGATCAGGCCGGCGAGACCCCGGCGCAGGTCTGGCGTGCACTGCGCGCCGGTTCGCGTGTGGAGCTGCAAAGCGAAAACGACGGTACCTGGGTGCAGTGGCAGCTCTCGCCGATCCTCGAGCAGGGCGAGCTGGTCTCGGTCATCGTGGTCGGCAACGATATCAGTGCGCAGCGTGTTGCGCAGGAGGAGGCCCGTCAGCACCTGGACGACCTCACGCACCTCGGCCGCCTGAGCGACATGGCGCAGATGGCCGGCGGCCTCGCGCACGAGCTCAACCAACCGCTCACAGCGGTGATCACCTTCGCCCAGGCGAGTGAGCGCCTGTTGCGGGACAACCCGGACGCCGCCGAAGCACGTGGTGCGATCAGCCGCACGGTCCACAACGCCCAGCGGGCGGCCGAAATCATTCAGCACATGCGCGAATTCGTGCGCAAGTCGCCGGCGGAGCGCGAAACCCAGGCGCTCGACAAGCTCGTTCAAGAGGTGTTCTCGCTGCTGGCCTTCGAATCCCGCAAGAGCCGCGTGGCGCTGATGCTCGACGCGCCGAAGCAGCGCATCCTGGTCAGCGTGTCGCGCGTGCAGATCCACCAGGTGCTGGTCAACCTGGTGCGCAACGCCATGCAGGCCATGGTGCAGGCCGACACCTACGAGCCCCGCATCACCGTGCGGATCCGACTGCAGGACGGCAGCGCGCTGATGGACGTGCGCGACAATGGCCCGGGTTTGCCCTCCGGCTCGCGCAACGCGGTGTTCGAACCCTTCCGTTCGGAAAGCCCGAACGGTCTCGGCCTCGGATTGAGCATCTCGCGTGCTATCGTTGAAGCGCACGACGGCGACCTCAACTTCGTCGATGTGAGCAGCGGCTGCTGCGCGCGCGTGCGGTTGCCGGTGGCTGACCAGCGTGGTCAACAGCGGATCGCCAGTTAGGGGACACACATGACCGATCCGATGCCGTCCGTGACGGTGCACATAGTCGATGATGAGGCCGACATCCGCGACGCCCTGGCGCTGCTGCTCAAGGCCGAGCGCTACTCGACCCGCGAGTATGACAGCGCCGACGATTTTCTCGCGCGCTACGACGGCAGTGACAGCGCCCATGCAGTGGTGCTGATGGACGTGCGCATGCCCGGCACCAACGGGCTCGCGGCGCACGAGCAGCTGCGCGCGCGGCACGTTCACACGCCGCTGGTGTTCATGAGTGGCCACGGTGATATCGCCATGGCCGTCAAGGCCATCCAGAAAGGCGCCTTCAGCTTCCTGGAAAAACCGTTCAACGACAGCGACTTGCTCGATGTCGTCGCCGAGGCGAGCGAGCAGGCCGAGCGGGCCAGTGCCACCGCACACGCAACCGCGGACGCACAGCGCAGCCTCGACAGCCTGACGGCGCGTGAGCGCGACGTGATGTACGGCGTCTGTGCCGGCCACGCCAACAAAGTCGTCGCACGGCAGCTCGGGCTGAGCCCGCGCACCGTCGAGATCCACCGCGCGCGTGTGTTCCACAAGTTCAACGTGGATAATGCGCAGCAACTCGTTCGTCAACTCATGGCCGCCAACCTCCTGGACCAGTGAGCATCGGCGTTCGATCGGAGACGCCATGCACCGATTCGATGGAGACCTGACCCGGCAAGAGGGCTTGCCCGACGCGGCAATCGAGCGCGCCGTGGCCCTCTTGCGCAACGGCCGACTGCACCGCTACCAGACCGGTGACGCCGAGAGCGAGGCAGCGGCGCTCGAGCGTGAATTTGCGGCCTGGCAGGGCGCGCCCTATTGCCTGGCGTGCACGTCCGGTGGCTACGCGCTGTTCCTCGCGCTCAAGGCCTACGGGCTGACGGCCGGCCAGCGCGTGCTGACCAACGCCTACACCCTTGCACCGGTCCCCGGTGCGATCGTGCACGCAGGCGGTGAGCCGGTGTTGGTGGAGTGCGACGGCGACACCGTGATCGACCTCGCAGACCTCGAACGCAAGATCCAGGCGTCCGGTGCCCGTGTGCTGATGCTGTCGCACATGCGCGGTCACCTGGTTGACATGGACGCCTTGATGGCCCTCATCAACGCGCACGGGGTCGACCTGATCGAAGACTGTGCGCACACCATGGGGGCCCGCTGGAACGGCGAGCGCAGCGGCAACTTCGGGCTTGCTGCGTGTTTCAGCACCCAGACCTACAAGCACATCAATTCGGGCGAAGGCGGCCTGCTGGTGACGCGGGATGCGGATTTGCTGGCTCGCGCAACCGTCTTGTCCGGCTCGTACATGTTGTACGAGCGCCACGGCGCGGGACCGGACGCCACGGCCTTTGCCGGGGCCCGGTACGAGATGCCCAACTGCTCCGGACGCCTCGATGAGCTGCGTGCCGCTATCCTGCGACCGCAGCTGCCCGCGCTCGACGCCCAGGTCGACCGGTGGGCGCGGCGCTACCGTGCGATGGAAGCGGTGCTGCAGCGCGACCCGACGCTGCGCTTGCGCACCCGGCCCGACGCCGAACATTTTGTCGGCAGCTCGTTGCAGTTTCGGCTGCCGAGCTTCGACCGCGACGCGTGTCAGGCGTTGGTCGCGGCCGCGCGCGAACGCGGTGTCGAGCTCAAGTGGTTCGGTGCCGAGGAGCCGCACGGGTACACCAGTCAGCACAGCTCGTGGCGGTACATGGCCACGCAGACCCTGCCAGAAACCGGCCGCGTGCTGTCGACCCTCTTCGATCTGCGCATCCCGCTGACCGTGTCCGAGGACGACTGCCGTCTGATCGGCGAGATTATTGCCTCCTGTGTCGAGAGCGTGTCGCCCTAGCGCGGTGTGACACGCCAGCCCGGACAGTCGGGCCCGCGCACGGGCCCGCAGCGAGCCCCTGATGGGGATCGCACCCACCCGCAACGCCCGGCACGGACCGGCCGGCGTCGCTGGGTGGATCGTGCCCGGGTTGTCCTGGCGCACCTGCGCCGACGACCAGCGCGTCCGCGATCAATCAGGAGGATGAACGTGAAAGCGAATCGAACGAGTCGGCACCTGCTGGGTGCCCTGAGTGTGCTCATGGCATCGGCCCCGGTGCTGGCCACCGACCGGGTCAATGTGGCGTACTTTCTCGAGTGGGCCACACCGAATCAGATAGCCAAGGTCGAACGCGCGTTCGATGACGCGATGGGCGTCGAGGTGATCTGGACCAACTTCGGCAACGGCGGGGCCATGACCGAGGCGATGCTCGCCGGTGACATCGACATTGCCTACAGCCAGGGTCTCACGCCGTTTGCCAACGCCGTCAACGCGAACGCGCCGATCAAGATGGTCGGCGTTGCGGTTGCCTATGGCGCCGCTGACGACTGCATCGTGCGCGACGACGCCGGCATCGGCAAGCGCAACGCGAACGAACTCGAAGGCCGCACGGTGGCGGTGCCGCTGAACACCATGGCCGATTTCGGTTTTCGCATGACGCTGCAGACCCTTGGCGTCGACGCCAACGCGATCACCATCGTCGACCAGGACCCGGCGGATGCCGCGGTTTCGCTGGTGGACGGCAGCGTCGTGATGGCCTGTGGCTTCGGTGAGAACTCGCTCACTGCCATGCGCGAAGTGGGGCAGCCGCTGTTGTCGGCCGAGGAGAAAGCCGCGGCCGGCATCACCAGCTTCGACATCATCTCGGTCACCGAGTCCTTCCTGCAGGACAACCCGGACCTGGTGCGCATCTTTCTCGAGGTCACGAACGAGGCCAACGCGGCGTTCGCGGCGGACGACAGCAAGATCGACGTGATCGCCGCCGATGCAGGCATGACCGTCGAGCGTACCCGCACGCAGATGGCCGGGTTTGCGTTCCCGAGCGTCGAGGAGCAGCTCAACGACTACTTCAGTGACAACGGGCTCGCGTTGAGCATGCTCAGCTTCATGGGAAAGATGTTCGCGACCGAGCAGCACCCCGCGCTCGATGACTACAGCGTCACGATCGACACCGACTACCTGCGTTGAGCCTGCAACGTGTCGCAGTGTGTTCCTGCACGACGCCGGTGATTCGCTGACCGCAACGACCTCATGGACCTTCAGAAGTCTGCCATTGGCCTCGTCTTCATCGGCCTGATCGTGCTCCTGTGGTGGAGTGTCCGTCAGGGCCGTCGAGAGGCGCCGATCAAGCTCGTCTTCGGCAACCCGGCACGCACCGAAGGCGGCGGCCACTGGGTGGTGTGCGGTGTGTCCAGTCTGCTGTTGGTGTGGCTCACCTTCTCCTGGGACGCCGCGCGGGTGTTCCTGCCGCAGGCGGCCAACGAGCTGTGTCAGGTGGCCAAGGTCGAGCACGCTTTCAGGCCCTTTGCCAGCGCACTCTCGCTCAGCGGTGAACCCTACAAGTCGACGCAACTGCTGCAGCGCAGTCAGCGGCAACTCGACGCTCTGGCCGAGCTTGGCGCGTCGGCGGACGCGCCAGCGCAGGCACGACAGCGAGATTTGCTCGCCCGGGTGCGCTCACTGTTGCTTCAGCAGGCTGACCCTGATCGGGTCACGGCGGCGACACGCGAGCAGATCTCAGCGCTCGCATTGACCCTCGAGAATGCAGCCACGGCACTCGTCAGCCCGGTCTACCGGGTGATTGTCGACGACGCCGAGCGCGCCCGCGCCGCGGCGCAACCGGCCTGGGGCGCCGGTCCCACCGAGATTCCGGTCCTGCCGGAGACCGAGCGTGGTCGCGTGTTCGCAGCGGTCAGCCGGGTGCTCGACAGTGCAGCAACGCAGTTCATTGCGTTGCGCAACACCTCAGCTGCGCGGGAAGCCGAGGTGTCAGCCTTGCGCGGTGCGCTCTCTCGCGCGTCCGAGTCGGCAACCGTGGCCGCCGACATCGCCTGGTACAAACAACTGAACAACGTGCTTCGGCGCGTTGACGACCTCAGTGTGTTCCCCACGGACACGCTCGCACCGCTCCACCGTGCAGCGCAGACGCTCGAGCAGGCCAAAAGCCGGGCCGAGGGCAGTTTGCGCTGGATTGACGCCCTGGCGTTGCCCGGCGGCACCATCGTCGCGGGCAACAGCGCCTGCAGCGAGCAGGGCTCCGGCCGCTGGTTGCCCAAGCCGTCCGACACCCTGGCCACCTTCCTGCGCATGGTCGACCCGCGGATCGGCTACAAGGGACTGCCACTGCTCTGGGTGGAGTGGAAGCCCGCCAACGAGCTGGTCGGCGTGCTGTTGCCTGACGGGCTCGCGGCACTGGTGCCAGGTGCACTGCCAACCCACGCGGCAGACGGTTCGGTACCCGCCACAGCCAAAGGGCGTGCGGTGGCGATCGTGACCGGGCAGTTCGAGGCCGTCTCGGTGCCATGGCCGACCGGACACCTCTGGGATTCCCTGGTCAGGGTGTTGTTCGGCCTGGTGATGGGTGTCGTGCTCGGCGTGCCGCTCGGGCTGGTCATGGGGCTGTCGCGCGCGGCCAAGGGCTTCTTCGACCCCTTGATCGAGCTTTACCGGCCCGTGCCGCCGTTGGCGTGGGCACCGCTGATCCTGACGGTGTTCGGCATCCACGATGACGGTAAGGTGTTCCTGCTGTTCATGGTGGCCTTTGCGATCATGGTGGTGTCGGCGCGCACCGGTGCGACCGGGACACAGTTGTCAAAGGTGCACGCGGCCCACTCGCTCGGCGCATCGCATTGGCAGATCCTCCGGCGGGTCATCCTGCCCAACGCCCTGCCGGATATCCTGACCGGCGTACGCATCGCCGTCGGGGTGTGTTGGGGCACCTTGGTGGCGGCCGAGATGCTGGCCGGCACGACCGGGCTGGGCTTTGTCGAGAACGTGGCGCGCAAGCAGTCGGACTACGAAGTGATCTGGGTCACGATCATTCTGCTCGGACTCATGGGGCTCGCCTTTGATGTGGTGATGCGTGCCGTTATTCGGCGCGCAACGCCCTGGCGCGGCCAGGGCTGAGCCCGGGCGCGTGCAACGCGCTGCCTCGGAGTGTCAGCCTTTTGTCGTTCGGCCGCCCGATGCTTTATGCTTCGACTGGCGCCTCACCCCGCGATCTTGCCCGGGTGATTGCAGCGCTGGCGACCGACCGCAATGCAGCAGATCCTGACGATAGAAACGTCCGCGACGCAACGCTATGTGCTCAACAACACACTCGAGGCGGCCGGCTTTGCCGTGATCGGTGCCGAGAGCGCGGACGTCGCCGAGGCCGCGCTGACATCGCGTCTGCACGACGACGGCGCAGCCCTTGAAGGTGTGGTTTTGAGTTGGCCGGATGCGCCGAACGATGCGATGCAACGCGTCATGGCTCTGCTCGAGCTGCCCGATCACCACGACCTGCCTGTGATGGTGCTGAGCCAGGCCAAACGCACGGGCGCGCGCGCCTGGGTTGACGGCCGCGCGCGCGCTCGGTTGATGGACTGGCGCCAGCAACGCTACGTCGGCGAAGCCTTGCGTCGCCTGCTCGGCAGCGACACGGTCGCTGTCGCCGAACAGGCCGCGAACGACGGCGGGCTCAGTGTGCTGGTGGTGGACGATTCGCCAAGCATCCGCCTGGCCTTCGGTGACCTGTTGCGCTTGCAGGGCTACCGCGTCGACGTGGTCTCCAGTGCGCGGGAGGCCCTCGAGGCGGTGTCCACCTCGACCTTCGACATCGCGGTCGTTGATTTCTACCTGGGCGAGCAGACCGGCGACACGCTGATCCGCAAACTCATCAGCGCGTCGGAGGGTCGGCTCGCCTGTGCCGTGCTGACCAGCAACTACGCCGACCACATCATCCAGCAAAGCCTGTCTGCCGGCGCGGTGGCGTGCCTGTTCAAGAGCGAGCCGGGCGACCTGCTGCTGGCGCGGCTCGAAGGCATCGGTCGCCTGGTGTCCGAGCAAGCCCGGTTGCGGGGTCGCATCGCGTCATTGAACGCCCTCGTGCACGCCGTGCCCGCGACCTGGTTGTACGTCGACAAGCACGCCGGGCTGATCGATCTCAGCACGTCGGCGCGGCGCCATCTGGCACTCGATGTCGACTGGACGCCGACGTCGGGCACCCGCCTCGACGGCGTTCACCCCGACCTCGCCGGCCGCACCGGCAAGGCACTCGCGGACGCGGTGGCCGCTGGCGAACCCGCGGACGTGGGCGGCTGGAGCTGCCGGCCGTTGGCGGACGGCGGGGCCGCCATCGTTCGACACGACGCCGGCCTCGAGGGCGGACTGCAGGCCGAGGCGGGGCTGCAGTTCAGCGTGCTGCTGCTGGCGTGCGAATTTGCGTTGGCGTCCGGGGCGTCCGCGAGTGTCGCCGCCAATCCGAGCCTGGTGTCGGTGCTGACACAGCGTTTGCAGCAGCGTGTGATCCAGGCGGACCGGCTCGCGTACCTCGGACACGGCCTCTACAGCATCGTGATTGCCCACCGCACGGCTGCCAGTGGCATTGTCGCGGCGCGCCAACTCATGCTGACGGTCATGGGCATCGGGCAGAGCCTTGGCAAGGTCGACCTCTACAGCTTCGGTGCGCTTGTCTCCTCGAGCGGACCCAATGCAAGGGACATCGATCTCATCAACCGGGCCCGTGACGGTGCGCGCAAAGCCCGTGAGCACGGCCGCAATCGCCTGTATATTGCGGCAAGCGGTGTGGTCTTGCGTGCGGATCCGCGTGCCGTCGACTGACGCCGTTCCCGATTTCCCCTCTGTCCTGTGTGACTCTCCGCTATGCGCTGGATCGTGACCGCGTCCCCTCAGGTCAGGCTGTTGTGTGTGATGGCCGCTGCGATGCCGATGGCGTTCAGCACCTGGATGGTGGTCATCAACAACTTTGCGGTGGAGCGCGCGGCCTTCTCGGGCGCCGAAATCGGTATCCTGCAGTCGCTGCGCGAGGTGCCAGGCTTTCTGGCTTTTGCGGTGGTGTTGCTCTTGCCGTTCATTCGCGAGCAGAGACTCGCCTTGGTGTCATTGGCGCTGCTCGGCGTTGGCACGGCCATCACGGGCCTCTTTCCAAGCGTGCTCGGTCTGTACCTGACGACCGTCATCGCGTCGGTCGGCTTCCACTACTACGAGACCGTCAACCAATCGCTGCAGATGCAGTGGCTCGACCGCGGCCGGGCCGGTGCGCTGTTCGGTCGGTTGATGGCGGTCGGCGCGCTGTCAGGCCTGGTGGCGTACGCCCTGGTCTTCGCCGCCACCCACTGGTGGGGCGTGTCGCTCGCGTGGGTGCTGGCCGCCGGCGGCCTTGCAACCCTCGCCGCGGCGATGTACTGCGGTGCGGCATTCGACCAGTTCGAACCGACCGTGCCGCAACGCACCACGCTGGTGTTGCGCAAGCGTTACGGCTTGTACTACGCGCTGACCTTCCTGTCGGGTGCGCGTCGCCAGATCTTCATTGTCTTTGCGGCGTTTCTGATGGTCGAGAAATTCGAGTTCAGCGCCTCGGCGGTGGCACTGATGTACCTGGCAAACGGAGCACTCAATTTTCTGATCGCGCCCCGACTCGGCGCCTGGATCGACCGGGTGGGGGAGCGCCGGGCGCTGACGGTCGAGTACGTTGGCCTGATCGTGGTGTTTGTTGCCTACGCGTTGGTCGAGCACGCGGCGATCGCCGTGGCGTTGTTCATCATCGACCACGCGCTGTTTGCGCTCGCCATCGCGCTGAAGACCTACTTTCAGAAGATCGCAGACCCGGCGGACATCGCGCCCACTGCGG
Organism: Pseudomonadota bacterium; assembly: GCA_039196715.1. Taxonomy (NCBI): domain Bacteria; kingdom Pseudomonadati; phylum Pseudomonadota; species Pseudomonadota bacterium. The sequence continues at coordinate 110,405 of JBCCUP010000003.1, read as the reverse complement.
GCGTGGCGTTCACCATCAACCACATTGCCGCTGTCGGCTTACCTGCGGCGCTCGGTTTTCTCTGGGTTGCCGGCTCGGCCAGCGTAGTCTTCCTGATCGGTGCGTTGATTGCAGCCATGTCACTGCTGCTGGCGCAACTGGTGCCGTCGAAGCCGGATCAGCGTACCGAGATCCGACTGCCCGCCGGCGTGTTGGCGCGACTGCGCACCTGAGCACGGACTCACTGCGGTGTGGGGTGGGGCGTCTCGGGCCGAGAGAGCAGTGCTTGCATCGCTTCTTCGATACCGCGCGGCGTCAACGGAAACATCCGCGATTGCATCTGCTGGTTGATCAATCGGGTGCTGGGCATGTGTTGCCAGTAGGCCTCGGGTTCGGGATTCAGCCACACGGCGTGTGGAAATTGGTTCAACAGGCGTTGCATCCAGACGCTGCCGGCTTCCTCGTTCCAGTGCTCCACACTGCCACCGGGCGCGGTGATCTCGTACGGGCTCATGCTCGCGTCGCCGACGAAAATCAGCTTGTAGTCGCGGCCGTAGGTGCGGATCAGCTCGAGGGTGGGTTGCGTGTCAGCACGACGGCGGCGGTTGTCGCGCCAGAACGCCTCGTACACGTAGTTGTGAAAGTAGTAGTGCTCGAGGTGCTTGAACTCCGAGCGCGCGGCGGAGAACAGCGTTTCGCAGTGCTTCACGTGGGCATCCATCGACCCACCGATGTCCAGACACAGCAGGACTTTGATCGCGTTGCGGCGCTCGGGCATCATCTTGACGTCCAGCAGTCCCGCCTGCTCGGCCGTGGCCTTGATCGTGCCGTTGAGGTCGAGCTCGTCTGCCGCACCCTGGCGAGCGAACTTCCGCAGCCGGCGCAACGCCATCTTGATGTTGCGGGTGCCGAGTTCGACGGTGTCGTCGAGGTTCCTGAACTCGCGCTTGTCCCACACCTTGACGGCGCTGCGGTTGCGACTGGCGTGTTGCCCCATCCGCACCCCTTCCGGGTTGGCACCGTAGGCGCCGAACGGTGACGTGCCGGCCGTGCCGATCCACTTGTTGCCGCCCTGGTGCCGCTCGTTCTGTTCTGCCAGGCGCTCGCGCAAGGTGTCCATCAGCGCGTCGAAGCTCTCGGCCTTGGTCAACGCAGCCAGCTCTTCTTTGGAGAGCAACCGCTCTGCCCCGGCCCGCAACCAGTCGTCCGGGATCGCCTGCATGAGGTCGGCGAACACCGACTCGACCCCGGCGAAGTGGTCTCCGAAAATGTGGTCGAAGCGGTCGTAGAAGCGCTCATCCTTGACCAGACACAGGCGCGCCACACCGTAGAAGCTGTCGATATCGGGCTCGATCACACCGGCCTTCAAGCAATCGTGCAGGGCCAGCAACTCGGTCAGGCTGACCGGGATGCCGCCGTGGCGGAGCTTCTGGAAGAGGTCGACGAACACGGGCTCAGCGGCCGTTGCGTTTGTTCAGAAACATCACCCGCTCGAACAGGTGCACGTCCTGCTCGTTCTTCAGGAGCGCGCCGTACAGGGCTGGCATCAGGCTGGCGTCGTCGTTGCCGGCACGCAGCTTCTCGACCGGGATATCCTCGGCGAGCAGGAGCTTGAGCCAATCGATGAGCTCCGACGTCGAGGGCTTCTTCTTGAGACCCGGGGTGTCGCGGATGTCGAAGAACAGCTTCAGGGCGTTGGACAGCAGGTCGGATTTGATGCCCGGGTGGTGCACCTCCACGATTTTTGCCAGCGTGTCGGCGTCTGGAAAGCGGATGTAGTGAAAGAAACAGCGCCGCAGGAACGCGTCGGGCAGCTCTTTCTCGTTGTTGGACGTGATGATCACCAGCGGACGCGTGACAGCGGACACGTGCTGTTGAGTCTCGTGCACGAAGAATTCCATGCGGTCGAGTTCCAGCAGCAGGTCGTTCGGAAACTCAATGTCGGCTTTGTCGATCTCGTCGATCAGCACAACGCTCGGCGCAGGCCGTTCGAAGGCGTCCCACAGCACGCCTTTGACGATGTAGTTGGCGATATTGTGGACCCGCTCATCGCCCAGTTGCGAATCGCGCAGCCGAGACACCGCATCGTACTCGTACAGCCCGTGTTGTGCCTTGGTGGTGGACTTCACGTGCCACCGGTGCAACGGTCGACCGAGCGAGCGGGCCACTTCCTCGGCCAGTTGCGTCTTGCCGGTGCCGGGCTCCCCTTTGACCAGCAATGGCCGGCCGAGTGTGAGTGCGGCGTTGACCGAGGTGCTGAGCTCCTCGGTTGCAATGTAGGTGTCGGTGCTGGCGAATCGGGATTCGAGGGTCATTGGGGCAACGGGCCGAGGCTGAGAGAGGGGTGATGGCGGTGGCAGGCGGTGTGCGCTGGCGCCGCCCGGGTCATTCTCACCCGTCTGGCCCCGTTTGTGCACGATTTTAAATAATTGTTGAGCAAAAGTTACAAATTTGCGGGTTTGGCGCGAGAACAGCCCGTTTGCGGTCTTGATATGCAGCGGTGCATACGTTAAGTATGTGGTCAGGCTGCGTGACCACCTCGCTCTCCCAGCGCACTGCGCGTGCGGAGCTGCGTGACGTCGATTCAGCCCTGGTGCCGAGTGGTTTCCGCTCCTCGCACCAGTGTGAAGACCGCGGACTGGTCTGTCGATGTACACATTTGACAAAGGACTTAACTTGCCATGCAAAGTGATGACATGCCAGAAACGCTCGTCCGGTCGCCCCGTCAGCCGGCGTTGACGCCACTGGCGCTGGACGATCAATTGGCATTCCTGTTGCGGCGATCGCACCAGCACCTGACCAGCCTGTTCCAGCAGATGATGACGGTCAGCCAGCTGACCTCGCCTCAGTACAACGCACTGCTTCGGTTGCGCGAGCAGGGTCGGGTCTCGCAAAACCAACTCGGTCGCCTGATCGACATGGACCCGGCGACGACGCAGGGTGTCGTCACGCGGCTGGTGCAGCGCGGTCTGATCGAGCGCGTTCCGGACGAGGTCGACCGCAGGCGTGTTCAGCTCACCCTGACAGAGTCGGGACACCAGACCATGCTCGAGGCGATGGTCGTCGGGCAGGACATCCAGGAAAAAGCGCTGGCCGATTTCTCGGAAGAGGAACGCGCCGAACTTCTGCGGATGCTGGCCAAGCTCACCCGCTGACCCGACACCCCGAGCCCGCGCGGTTGCGCTGACGCACAGCACGGCTGCGGTCGGGTTCAGTTGTCGATCAATACCACGGCGTTGGCGAGCGTCTTGGCGTCGTTCGGCCCCGCGGGTGCGGCGTCCGCGAGCGCCGTCCCACACAGCGCCACTGCATCGCACAAGCCCACGTGCAACTCCTGTCGCTTTACGCGCGCGACCAGCGCGTTCACCGCCCGCTGCCAGGTGGCCGGGCTCACGCGGCCGTCCAGACCCACATCGGCGAGAATTTCGACCCGCCGCTCGTCGAGGCTGACGAACACCATCACCCCACAGCGGTGCGCTGTGCGGTGCAGGCCGAGGCGGTGAAACTGTTCAACGGCGTGCCGGCGCACGCGCTCACGTTGCAGCGCAGGGGGCCAGAGCGCGCGCAGCAGCCCGGGCCACTGTGTCAGCGCGAGCAGCGCCACGAACAGCGTCAGCACCTGGGTGGAGTACAGCGCGGCTGCCGAGCCGTCGAACCACCACCAGACGAGGGCTGGCAGGCACAGCGCAGCCACCGCAGCGAGGGCGAGCGCATCCTGGAACGGACTGCCGCAGCGGTTGCTGACGACCAACACCAATTCTGCTTCGGTGTTCGTCTCGACGGAGGCCACCGCCGACTCGAGGTCGGCGCGTTGCGCTGCCGTCAGGTCCACCACCTGCACTACCATCCGCCCGACGCGCCTCCACCGCCGAACCCGCCGCCGCCGCCGTCGTTGTCCCCTGGGCGGGCATTGCGGTTGCCGTGAAACGGGCTGCGCGCTTCCGGGTCGCTGTCGTCGACGTGTGTTGGTTCAAGCACGCCAGGGTGCCCCGGTGGCGGAGGCGTGGCGCCCCCCGATCCGGCTGCGGCTGCGCGCTGGCCGCGCAAGAAGACCGCACCGCCCGCGATCAGTCCCGCGGCAACACCGAACAGCCACTGGCCGCTGATGGCATTGATGACCATGGCCGCGACGCCGGCGGCGATCAGCGTGCCGATGACGTGTGTGCGGCGACGGCGGTCGAGGAAGTGCGTGGCTGCAAACAGGGCCGCGAACACCAGCGGGATGGCCATGGTGTGGCCACTGCCGCCGCGATCGACGCGGGGCACGGCGGTGTTTTGCAACCGTGTCAGCACCGCGTCGACACCGTCACGCGTGCCGCCGTCGAGGTCGCCGACCCGGAATCGCGGCGTCATCGACGTGGCAATGATGTCGGCGGCGTCGCTGTCACGCAGGGTGTCTTCGAGCCCGTAGCCAACCTCGATGCGCACGCGCCGTTCCTCGGGCGCGATCACGATCAGGACGCCGTTGTCTCGCCCGGACTGGCCCAGGCGCCATTGCCGCGCCAACCCGAGCGCGTACTGGCCGATGTTCACCCCGTCGAGGCCAGGCACCGTGACCACCGCGACCTCGTCTCCGACGCGGTCCCGGTGTGCCTGCAGGGCCTCGGTGAGCCGGGTACGCGTGCTGAGAGACAGCACGTCGGCGGCGTCCACGACCGGGCTTGTGTATTCGGGGTAGGGTGCGGCGTTGGCCGGTGCGGACGCAAGCCACAGCAGACACGTCAGCAGCGACAGGCACCGCGCAAGGGCGCGAGCGACCACGGTGGTGGACAGGAGCGAGTGGGCATACACGGCATTCGGCTCGTCGTCAGGACAGCGTGCTAGGGTCGCACGACCGTCGGTTCGATGGTCAAATCTATACCAAATGTCACGCGCACGGAATCGGCGATGCGTTCGGCGAGTGCCAGCACGTCGAGGCCGGTCGCCCCCCCGAGGTTCAGCAGCACGAGGGCCTGATGCTCGTGGACGCCTACGGCCCCGTCGCGAAACCCTTTCCAGCCGCACTGCTCGATCAACCAGCCGGCCGACAGTTTGTACTGGCCATCCGCCTGGGGCCAGTTCGGCAAGTCCGGGTGGTCGGCCAGCAAGCGCGCGCGGGTCTCGCCCTGGACCAGCGGGTTGGTGAAGAAACTGCCCGCATTGCCGATCTCGCGCGGGTCCGGAATGCGCGCGCGCCGGACCGCCACGACCGTGTTGAATACGTCTTCAGGTGTGGGCGAAACCGTGTCCTGCAGGGCCTTGCGGATAGCCGGGTAGTCGAGCACTGGCTGCGCCGTGGTGTTCAGTTTCAACCACACGCGGCTGATCAGGAAGCGCTCCCGCCAGTGTTGTTTGAAGGCGCTGTCCCGGTAGCCGAAGGCACAGGCCTCGGCGTCGAGCGTCACGGCGCCGCCGTCCTCCCGGTCAATGGCTTCCAATTGGACAAAGCGGTCGGAGAGCTCGACACCGTACGCACCGATATTCTGGATAGGCGCCGACCCGACGGCACCGGGTATCAGCGCCAGGTTCTCGAGACCGTGCCACCCTTGTTCAAGGCAGTGTGTCACCAACGCGTGCCAGTCCTCACCCGCGCCGACGCGCAGCACCACACTGCCGTCCGGGTGAGCCTCGTGTTCGATGCCCTTGATGCCGATGTGCACGGTCAACCCGGGCGGTTGGCCGGCAAAGACGGTATTGCTGCCCCCGCCCAGTGCGCAGAGAGGTTGGCTGTTGTCCGAACACCACGCCAATGCCTCGCGCAAGTCGTCTTCGCTGCCTGCGCGTGCGAAAAACGCCGCACAGATATCGAAGCCGAAGCTGTTGTGCTCGGCGAGTGAGTAGGCGGATTCAATCAGCACGGTTGGCGGGCAGCGTTTGCTCGATGGAGGCGTAACGGGCCAGCAGAAACAGCCCGCGCGACAGCATAAACGCGCTGAACGCGAACCACAAACCGTGGTTCTGCCACGCGGGGACACAGAGAAACAGCAGCCCGGCGTAGAGGGCGCAGGACAGCAACATCGCGTTGCGCAGGGTGGCCGTGTGGGTGGTGCCGAAGTACACGCCGTCCATCTGAAAGGCAAGCGCACCCAGCACCGGGGATACCACAAGCCAGGGCAGGTAGCGCTCTGCCGTCTGCAAGACCTCAGGCAGGTCGGTCAGGGCAGCCAGCGCGGTTGGACCCAACACGGCGTACACCGCCGAGATCACCACCGCCGTGGCCATCGACCAGGCGGTGCCGAGTTGGACACGCTCGCGCAACAGTTTGCGGTCTCGGGCACCGTAGGCGGTACCGGCCTGCACTTCGGCCGCGTGTGCGAAGCCGTCGAGGGTGTAACTGACCAGTATGAAGAAATTCATCAACACGCCGTTGGCCGCGAGCGTCGTTTCGCCGAAACGCGCACCCAGCACAGGCAAGGTGTAGAAACACCCCACGATGCAGGCCGAGCGAATCAGGATATCGCGGTTCACCAGCAGCAAGCGCGGCCAGCCCGGTGCGCGGCGCAGCACGGTCAGTGGCGGCCGTTGCACGCTGCGCTGATGCAAGGCACGTCGGAGCACCCAGACGCCGGCGGCGCACGCGAGGATTTCACTGACCGCGCTGGCGATGGCGACGCCAGCGACATCCCAGTGCAGGACGGTCACCAGCAGGATGTCCAGCGCCACATTGCAGCCGTTGAGCAGCAACTGAACAAGCAATGCAAGGCCGGCGCGCTCGAGTGATATCAGCACGCCGAGGATGACGAAATTGGCGAGCGCCGCAGGTGCGGACAGCAGTCGCGGGTAGAGGTAGTCCGGCAGCAGCGCCGCGACCTCGCCTTGCGTGCCGCTGACCCACGCAGCCGCGGCGACGATCCCGGGCGAGGCGAGGGCGATCACCGCGCCAAGCAGCAGCCCGAGGGCGAGTGCGCGGTAGCTGACCAGACCCAGCTCGTCCGCATCTCCGGCGCCAGAGGCCTGGGCGACCAGACCGCCGGTGCCCATGCGCAGGAAGCCGAACAGAAAGAACACCAGCGACACCGTCGCGGCGCCGAAGGCCACGGTGGCAAGGTAGCGGGCGTCGCTGAGGTGGCCGACCACCGCGGTGTCGACCACGCCGACCAGGGGCACACTGAAGTTGCCGAGCATCACCGGCCCGGCGATTCGCCAAATGTCTCGGTGCTTGGCGAAGCCGGGCATCGGTGTCTCGTGTGCGGGCAGCGGGTGCCGCCCGGTCAAGGCGTCGCGGTCAGCTCGGCCGGTTGACGGATACGCCCCTCAGGCCAGGGTCGCGTCAGTCGGCCGATTGACTGCTGTTCGGGCGGCCGATGCAATGGTACCGGACCCCGTGTTGTGCGAGCACACCGGGTTCGAACATGTTGCGTCCATCGAACACGTTGTTGGTGCTCATCGACTGCACGATGCGCGGCCAGTCCGGGCTGCGGAACTCCCGCCACTCGGTGTTGATCACCAACGCATCCGCGCCCTGGACAGCGTCGAGCGCGGTGCCCATCAGTTGCAGGCGGTGCGCGTCGTCCGGGTAGAGGTGGCGCGCCTCGTTCATGGCGATCGGGTCGTAGGCCTTGATCGTTGCACCGCGCGCCCAGAGCGATTCCATCAGCACGCGGGCAGGCGCTTCGCGCATGTCGTCGGTGTTCGGTTTGAACGCCAAGCCCCAGAACGCGAAGGTCTTGCCGCTGAGGTCCTGGCCGAACTCGGTGTCGATCTTGGCTTGCAGCACGCGTTTCTGGCGCTCGTTGACGTCCTCCACTGCGGCCAGCAACTGCGGCTCGTAGTCGTTTTCCCGCGCCGTGGCGACCAGAGCCTTGACGTCTTTCGGAAAGCAGGAGCCGCCGTAGCCGCAGCCGGGGTAGATGAAGCTGTAGCCGATGCGGGGATCAGACCCGATGCCGATGCGCACTTTCTCGATGTCTGCACCGAGCCGGTCGGCGAGGTTCGACAGCTCGTTCATGAAGCTGATCTTGGTCGCCAGCATCGCGTTCGCAGCGTACTTGGTCAGTTCCGCGGACCGCACATCCATGAAGATCAGCCGGTCGTGGTTGCGCACGAACGGCCCGTACAGCTCGCGCATCACACCGGTGGCGTGCGCATTGTCGGTGCCGACGATGATCCGATCGGGCTTCATGAAATCGCCGATCGCCGCGCCTTCTTTCAGGAACTCGGGGTTCGACACCACACTGAAACCAACGTCCACACCGCGCTCGGCTAAGGCAGCCTGCACACGTGCGCTGACGCGGTCGGCCGTGCCGACCGGCACCGTCGACTTGTTGACGATGATTCGGGGCTCAGTCATTCGACTGCCTATGGTTTCGGCCACCGCGAGCACGTACTGCATGTCGGCCGAGCCGTCCTCACCCGGCGGGGTGCCGACGGCGATGAACTGCACCTCGGCGTGCGCCACGGCCCGGTCCATGTCGGTGGTGAAATCCAGCCGTTGCATCTCGACGTTGCGCGTGATGACGTTGTCGAGACCGGGCTCGAAAATCGGAATGTCGCCTTGCTTGAGTCGGGCCACCTTGGCCTCGTCGATGTCGACGCAGAGGACGTTGTTGCCAACGTCCGCGAGGCAGCTGCCGGTGACCAGACCAACGTAGCCAGATCCATAAATCGTGATGTTCACAGTGTTCCCGAAGTGTGGTTCGCGCGAGGGGTGTTGGTGATTGTATCGAGGTTCTTTGAACTATCCTTTGCGTATCGGCCAATCGGTGGCATCAGTGCAGTCCTAATTGTCGATCGGCGCGGCATTTGCGTAAGGTGTCCAGCCCCATGGGATGTTGTCTGTTGCGTGTGCGCGTCCAAAAATGAATGAATTCACTCTCTATCGTTTTCGCAACGACTGGATTGCGCTGGGTGGCAATCCGGACAGCGGGTGTGTGCGCCACCTCTATGACGCCCTGGAAACCGGTTACACCGAACCCTGGCGCCGTTTTCACGACCGTAACCACATACTGAACCTGCTCGCCCAGCTCGACGATGTCGCCAGCCACGTGGGGGACCTCGCTACCGTGCGAATGGCGGTCTGGTTTCACGACGTGGTGTGCGTACCCGGCGCAACCGGCAACGAGCAGGCCAGTGCCGACCTGTGGCGACGGCTCGCGACTGACCACCTGGCCCCCTGCGCGGTCGACCGCGTCGCGGAGCTGGTGCTGGACACCCGACACCTGGTTGCCCCGGGGAGCGCGGACGGTGCGGTGCTCGCCGACATCGACATCGCCGGTCTCGGCGCGGATGCCAGCGTGTTCGACCACCAGAGTCTGCAGGTCTCCGCGGAGTTTCCGAACGCCCGTCAAGCCGAGTGCGAGGCCGCCCAGAAAGCGTTTCTGGCAAAACTGCTTGAGCGCGAATGGATTTACCACACCACCTATTTTCGTGATGCCTGCGAACGGGGTGCGCGCGCCAACCTGTCGCGTTTTCTCGCGGCCTGACGCTAGGCGGCGAAAGGAAAATCCCACGCGGCGCTGTCGCCGATGAGTTCGCTCGAGTAGCTGTCGCCGACGATGCGCCCGTAGCGGTCCATGTCGAAGCCGTGCACGGCCTCCCAGTGCAGTGTGTGTGGGGGGTCACCGCGCAGGTCCCACCCCGTCGCGTGGGCGTACATCGCCTTGATCAGACCGCCGTGAACGACGGCACCAACGTCGCTGTCGCCCGGAACGGCGGCCAGCCAGGCCAACACACGGTGCAGGGCTTCTCGGCGGCTCTCGCCCCCCGGCGGACGGCGGTCCCAGCCACGACCGACCAGCGCCTTGTCGATACGGAGATCGTGCTTGCTGATCCCTTCCCAGTCGCCGAAAGCAATCTCGATCAGCGACGATTCGACCTCCGCGTGCAGGTGCATCAGTGCAGCGGTTTCACGGGCGCGTTTCAGGGGGCTGGTGAACCAGCGTGCGGCACGGGGACGCGCGCTCAGGGCGCGTCGGCTGACCGTGGCGCGACCCAGATCGCTGAGTTCGATGTCGGTGTGGCCCTGGATTCGGTGTTCCGCGTTCCAGTCCGTCGGTCCGTGCCGAAGCAGGTACAGGCGTCTTGCTTGTGCAACCATGGTCTCTCTCAGGCCGGGGGCCTGCCGCGCCGCCTTCGAAGGCGATCTGTATTTCTATTGACCCGCCGCTGTCGAGTCAATGCCATACGGCAAATCCCTCTGCCCGGATGAAATCGCGCATCGTCCCCTGATACCCGACCGGTGAGACCCGAAGACCCACCTCACGCACTGGCGTCAGAGTCACATCGGCAGGGAAGTCGCGAAGCTTGAAAGCGCCGTGCCCCAACACGCTCGATGGCAGACCGTCAGGTCAGCGCGGCGGCACTGTCGCCGAGTCAGGGCAAGGGAACACGGGCGCGCAGCATCTCGCGCTTTCCGGGCGGGCCCGGCAGGCGGTCCACCTGCGCCCCGGTGGCCAGCAGGCTGCGGCGCACGGCACCGCGCGCGCAGTAGGTGACCAGGCAACCGCCGGCCCGCAGGCTCTGGACGCAACGGCTGAGGAACACATCCGTCCACAGCGAAGGGCACGTCGCCGGGCTGAACCCGTCGTGAAACACCACATCGTGCCAGTGTCGTCCCAGATCGGCCGCCGTGGCGTCCTGCAGGTAGAGGTCGAGCTGCACGCCACCGTGGTGCAGGTGGCGTGTGTGGGGTCCCTGCCGCCGGTCGGCCAGCAGACTGCCAGCCACACGTTCGGCGAGCGTGGGGTGGTCGAGCCATTGCGCGTGTTCGAGCGCGAGAAACTGCTCGCCGCTCGGCAGCGCGATCTCAAGCGCCGTGTAGTGCAGCTGCGCACCTGCGCGCAGCGCGAGGTCGGCGGCAAGCAGAAAATTCAGGCCCGACCCGAAGCCGATCTCCAGCACGCGCACGACCGAGCGCGCGTGCAGCCGCTTTGCGAGCGACGGTGCCGCCAGAAACACGTGGCGGGACTCGGTCACGGCACCGTGGATCGAGTGGAAGGTCTCGGCCCCGGGGCGGGACAGGGTGCGGCTGCCGTCCTCGGTGGTGAGCGGGGTGTCAGTCAGGGCGGGCGTCGCGCAGGTAGGGTGCGCTGTCGCGGATGAATCGACGCAGGGTGGCGAGGTAGTTGCGCGAACTCACCGGCATGGGCACGCGCGCCCCGGCCATGTAGCTGATCAGGTTGCGACCGTCTCGCAGCAGCTTCAGGCAGAAGTGGTAGTGCGGCTTGACGCCTTGCCAGTTGGCCTCGCCGTGGACGGGCTCGAAGTGCTCGATGTGTTCGCTTGCGGCGACGAAGCGCGGCCAAATGGTGAAGAATTCGAGGTCACCCTTGCTGGTCTCGGTGTGTGCGCATGCGGCTTCGCAAAAGCGGCTGAGCAGACCGTCCAACTCACGGCAGTCCGCTTCGACGACAAAGGCGTCGTGCATCGAACTCGCGAGGTTTTCGATGCTGCGCATGGTCTGCGCGATCTTGAGGTACCGCTGGGTGTAGAAATCGGCGATGGTCATCGTGAAGGCCTTGCAGGGTTCACCCCACAATTCGTCGATGCCCTCCTCGCCGCTGTAGTGCCGGACTTGCTTGCCGAGTTCCATGGCCTCGACGAAACACGCGCTGCACTCGCGCATCAAGCCGTCTTCCCGCGCCAGCTTGACACCGCGCCGGTCGAGGTCGACCACACTGGTGAAGATGTCCGTGGCGCGGTTGAACAGGGCACCAGCCAGCATCGCGGCGTTGACCCGTTTGCGGTCGGGGTCGGTTTCCCGGTGGTGTGCCTCGCGCGCGGCCTCGAGGTTGTGGCCGGGCGTGTTGATACCGGCCTCGGTGTGGTGAAAGGCGCGGCGTGTCAGGCTGATGATCAGCGCACGGTGGTTGGCAGGACTCTCCTCTGGCGGTTCGTAGTATCGAATCCAATAGCCGTCGATGTGGATACGCCGCGTGCCGTCGGTCTCGCGGATGTCACCGTTTGACGGGGCTGTCTGCGTCATGCGTCGCTGTCGGAGGGGCCGGAACGCGGCAGAGTGTATCACCGAAGCGCGCAGCCATGCTCAGCGTGGGCGCCGGGCCAGGAAACTCGCGCGCCGCGGTGCGGGCAGTCCCTCGATGGTGCGTGTCGGGTCGTCAGGATCGAGCGCGTGCGCGTGCGACTCGAAGCGCATCCAGTCGGTTGTGCGTTGCTCGTCCTCGGTTGTCGCCGTGCAGTCCACGCACGCCACGGCGTCGAAGCCGATTCGGTTCAACCAGTGCGTCAAGGCCGCGGTGCTCGGCAGGCACCACACGTTGCGCATGCGTGCGTAGCGATCGGAAGGCACCAACACATGGTGCTGATCACCGTCGGTCACCAGCGTCTCGAGCAACAGGTGTCCGCCGGGTTTCAGCGCATTGAACAACAACGCCAGGTGCTCGAAAGGCGACTTGCGGTGGTAGAGCACACCCATAGACAACACGGTGTCAGCGCCGCGGGTCAGGTCGGCGAGTGCGGTGTCGGGCACCGGCAGCATGTGAACGGGCAGGGCGCCAAACAGCCGTTTCAGTGCGGCGAACTGGACGTTGAACAGCGCGGACGGGTCCAGGCACAGTACCAGCGCCGCGCCGGCGCCCACCGCCCGCAGTCCGAAGTAGCCGTTGCCCGATCCCACGTCCAGCACGGTGCGGCCGCTCAGCGGACCGAGGTGTGGTGCAATGCGCCGCCACTTCGCGTCCGAGCGCCACTCCGAATCGATCAGGACGCCCTCGATCTGGAATGGGCCTTTTCGCCACGGGTGCAGGGCCTGCAATTGCGCTCGTAACAACGCCGTGTCCACGGTGCCCTGATCACAGGTGACACGGGGCGCATCCCGGTCGAGATCGACCGTGCGATCACCGATGTCGGGGAGCGCATCGAGTACCGACAACCAGCGTGGCAGGTCGCCGTAGCGCGTCGCGTCGAGCGTCGTGGTCCCCGAGGCACGCAGCTGAGCGAGCCAGGCCAGCAACGCAGGGTTGTCCCTGGTATCCTGGATCAGAGCCGCCCAGTCGATCACCGGATCGCGACCAGCGACATGAAGTTGAAGCACTGAAACCAGACTTCGCAACTCCGGTAGCCGGCGGCGAGCAGGCGGGCGCGGTGGGTGGCGAGGGGTTCGGGCACCATCACGCGCTCGAGTGCCGAGCGCTTCTGGCTGATCTCCAACTGGCTGTAGCCGTTGCACCGTTTGAATTCGAGGTGCATCGCGTCGTGCAGCGCCTGTTGATCCGGGTCCTCGAACACGATCTTCTCCGACAAAACGAGTGCGCCGCCAGGGCGCGTTGCGCGTGCGATTCGGGCGAGCAGGGTGTCGCGTTGTGCGGGTGGCACGAACTGCAACGTGAAGTTCAGCACCACAAAGGCGGTCTGCTCGAACGCCAGCGCCGTGATGTCACCGGTGACGAGCTCGACTTCGCAGCCGTCCGCCTGCTGTGCGAGGTTTGCCCGGCACTGCGTGATCATGGGTTCGGAGGCATCCACACCGATCAGCCGCGCCGCAGGGTCGAGGTGTTGCCGCATGGCAAACAGGCTCGCCCCGGTCGAACAGCCGAGTTCGTAGACACGATCGCCCCCGTCGGCAAACCGCGCCGCGAGCTGGCCGGTCAGCGCGACGATGGTGTCGTAGCCGGGCACCGAACGCCCGATCATGTCGTCGAACACCCGCACCACGTCAGCGTTGAAGCTGAAGTCGGGCACGGCGCCTATCGGCTGCGCGTAGTAGCGGTCGCGGTCCGGCATGGTTGGCGGCACTTGAGGCGGGGCCCCATTGTACGTCGTCGGCCGGTCACCCGACATGCACAGCCGACGGGCCCGGCCAGTCCGAGTCAGTCTGCCTGACCCCGCCAGTGAATCGCGTCCGCCACGGCGAACGCACCGGCGCGGTTGACGGTGTGTACGCCGTCGATGTCGGGCGCCCAGGGCGCGTGTGCCGTGACAGCCGTTTCCCGGTACCCGTCAAGGTCGAGCTGGTCGACCCGGTTGATCCGCAGGCCGTGCCCGTAGTGGGTGCTGCAATCCTGTGAAGGCCGGTAGAGCACGCCCTCGTGCTCGAAGAACTGCCCCGCCGGTCTTGCGCTGCGCACGTCGCTCACGATCGGATTGGCGGCGTGCGGTTGCCACGGGCCGAAGGGGCTGTCGGCGTACCACAGGTGCAGGAAGACGTTCGGGCTGGCGGCCTCGAAATGTTGAACCGTGGCAAACAACCACCAGCGGCCGCCGTGTTCGAGCAGGGTGCCGTCGTACACCGCGATGCCCTCGAGCACGTTCTGTTGCCACGCCCACTGGTCGGGCCAGGCCGTGCAGCGGTAGATCTGCAGGGTCTTGTCCTCGCCGCTCTCGGGCATCATGTACCACTCCCCACCGTGACGGAACACGTTGGGGTACGACAGGTGGTATGGCGTCTTCAGAATCGTGGCACAGGCCTCGGCTTGGCCATCGGCCGACAGTGTGAGTACACTCAAGTGACCTCGGCGCGGCGTGAAGGTGGCTTCCTCGATGAACACGTAGCGTGTGCCGTCGCGCTCCACCGGGAACGGGTCGGCCCAGAACACGTCGCGTGGTGGCAGAATCCGTTGCCACCGGCCGAAGTCGATCTCGGATGCCGTGCCCGTCTCGGTGTGAGCTCCCTCGCGTGCCAGCAGTATCCACTGTCGCAGGGCACCGCGCCGCCGCCATTTGCGCGTGACCCCGCGGTGAATGTGAAGGGGCATGCGAAGCAGTGCGTCGACCGCGCTCGGTGCCCGCCGGCGTGGCGCGTTCCACGGTTGCGAAACCGTGCCCGCCTTGCCATCAACCCAGGCCTCTACCGTGTGGCGGAGCAACTCCGCGCCGGCCCAGAGCGCGGCATTTCGGGTCCGGCCGATCGAGGCCGGATCGGTGCACTCGGTTGCGCTTGCCAGCACCTCGGCGGGGATGTCTCCCGGGGGGGTACGCACCACGTGCAGTGCCGTGTGGCTGGCCTGTTCAAGGCTCTCGTGCAGGCCCGGTGGCCCGCCGCTTTCACCGCAGGCGACGGAGAGCACCGGGGCGCCGAGTGCCGCCGCGACGTCCGCGTCGGGCAGGCTCGTCGCGTTCAACACCCAATCGTCTCCGGCGTGCGTTGACGTGACGTGACCGAGTTGCTCGACGTGGGCGCGTTGCGCAAACAGGTCGTCGGGCAAGGTGCTGGTGGCTACCGCGCGGCTGGCCGAGTCGGCGGCCGGGAAGAGCAGGTTGTCCAGCGCGTTGATCAGCTGATTCCAGGTGTTGTGGTGTCGCGTGGGCGGCAGCTCGGCCACCGACAGTTGCCGCAGTGACAGCCCGGGCAGGGCATGCACACGGACGAGTACGGCAGCCACCCAGTGTGGCATCGTGTGGCGGTGATGCACGACCCACAAGGTCTGTGTTGGCGGTTCGATGGGCTGCATGGTCAGTGGGGCTCTCCTGGCGGGGACGCCGGCGCGGCTCGCCCGCTCAGCGCCTCAGCGCCACAACGGATTCCGTGTCCAGCACCGTGTCCAGCTCGTTCAGCGTGGCCGCCGAGGCGAGCGTGTGAAAGTCGAACAGGTCGGTGTCGGCCAGGTGCGAGGGCACGACCGTTTGCAGGGCCGTGAACATGGTGGCCAGGCGCCCGGGGCTGGCCTGCTCCCAACGCTGCAGCATCGCCTTGATGGCCACGCGCTGGAGGTTGTCCTGGCTGCCACACAGGTTGCACGGGATGATCGGAAACGCGCGCGCGCGGGCGTAGCGGGCGATGTCGGCCTCGGCCATGTAGGCGAGCGGCCGGATCACGGTGTGCCGTTTGTTGTCCGAGAGCAACTTGGGCGGCATCGCTTTTAACCGGCCGCCGTGGAAGAGGTTCAGGAAGAAGGTCTCCAGCAGGTCTTCGCGGTGGTGCCCGAGTGCGATCTTGTTGGCGCCGAGTTCGTCGGCCACGCGGTAGATGATGCCCCGGCGCAGGCGGGAGCAGAGCGAGCAGGTGGTCTTGCCGGGCTCGATCTTCTCGGTGACGATGCTGTAGGTGTCCTCGGTCTCGATGTGGAAGGTGTAGCCTTCGCCGGTCAGCCACGTCGGCAGCACGTCGACCGGGAAGCCCGGCTGGCGCTGATCGAGGTTCATGGCGATCAGCTCGAAATCGACCGGTGCGCGCTTGCGCAGGCGCTCGAGCAGGTCGAGCATCGTGTAGCTGTCCTTGCCACCGCTGAGGCACACCAACACGCGGTCGCCGTTTTCGATCATGTTGAAATCGCTGATCGCGCGACCGGTGTCGCGTTCCAGGCGCCGTTGCAGGCGTTTGAAATTGGTGCTCGACAGGGTGTCAGCGGACATCGTGTGTGCTCGGTGGGGGGTAAAACCGGGGTGCGAGGCACTGAGTATAAAAGGTTGTCCTCTGAAATCGGGTGCGCAAGCGCCACTGCGCTGCCGTGCCACGGCACCACCGGCCGCGGATCAGTACACTGGAGGCACACCGCAGACAGGCGACGGCCCATGCACATCCGACCCTTCGAAGACCGCGATCAGGCTCATGTGATTGCCCTGTGGCAACGCTGCGGCTTGACCCGCCCCTGGAACGATCCGGTGCGCGACATTGCCCGCAAGGCTGCGGTCCAGGCGGACTGGTTTGTCGTTGCCCTCAGCGCCGAGGGCGGGCTGGTTGGCAGCGCGATGATTGGCTACGACGGCCACCGTGGCTGGATCAATTACCTTGCGGTGGACCCGACACACCAGGGAGGCGGCATTGGCCGCGCGCTGGTGGCGCACGCCGAGCGCGTGCTGACCGACGTCGGCTGCCCGAAGCTCAACCTGCAAATCCGAGAGAGCAACACGCGGGCGATCGAGTTTTACCGACGCCTGGGTTTTCAGACCGATGCTGCCATCAGCATGGGCAAACGCCTGATCGATGACGCGGGCGACTCAGTCACCGAATAGCGCCGTGAGCAGGCGCGCGGCGCCCGTGCGCGTGCTGAGTGCGCCCGAGGCCACGGCGCGCTCGATGTCGTCGATCGCCGTTGTGCCACGTGCTCGGGCGCGCGCCCGCATGGCCGCATCGAGCTGCTGCCACAACCAGGTCACGCGTTGTCGGGCGCGCCGCGCCTCGATCGCGCCGGCGCCGTGGGCGGCCTGAAAGTAGGCGTCGAGTTGGGCGTGGACCGGGTCGGCCCCGCCGGCCTGGGTGGCCGAACAGGTGATGACTGGCACGGGCCAGTGCGCGTCGCGTTGCTGTAATGTCCGCAACGCCGCCTCGTAGTCACGCGCCGCGTGTGCCGCGGCAATGGCGGTGTCGCCGTCGGCCTTGTTCACGGCGACAATGTCGGCGAGCTCGACAATGCCTTTCTTGATACCCTGCAGCTCGTCGCCGGCGCCGGGCAGCATCAGCACGAGAAAGCAGTCGGTCATGGCACTGACCAGCGTCTCGGACTGGCCCACGCCAACTGTTTCGACGATCACGGTCGAGAAACCGGCAGCCTCGACCAGGCTGATCGTGTCGGCGGTGGCGGCCGCGACGCCGCCGAGTTGCTCGCCGGCCGGCGACGGCCGGATGAATGCGTTCGGGTGCACCGTGAGCCGGGGCATCCGGGTCTTGTCACCGAGGATGCTACCGCCCGTGCGTTGGCTGGACGGGTCGACCGCGAGCACCGACACACGCTCTCCGGCGTCGCAGAGCGCGGTGCCGAGGGATTCGATCAGGCTGCTCTTGCCGACCCCCGGCACACCCGACAGTCCCACTCGTCGGGCGCCACCGGTGTGCGGAAGAACCTGCTCGAGCACCTCGGCGGCCTGGTCGCGGTGATGTGGGTTGCGCGATTCGATGAGGGTGATCGCGCGTGCCAACACCCCGCGGTTGCCAGCCAACACGCCGTCGACGAAGGCCTGCGTGTCGAGTGTGGCAGCGGCGCTCACGGCTGCGAGTGGCCGCGTGCCCTGGCGATGGCGTCGACGAGATCCGACGCGGCGTCGGCGATCACGGTACCGGGCGGGTACACCGCGCTCGCCCCGGCCTCCAGCAGCGCCGGGACATCCTGGGGCGGCACCACCCCGCCGACCACGATCAGGATATCCGGCCGGCCCTCGGCATCGAGCGCTTTGCGCAAGGCTGGCACCAACGTGAGGTGGCCGGCGGCCAGTGAACTTGCACCGACGGCGTGGACGTCGTTCTCGACCGCCTGCCGCGCCGCCTCGTCCGGTGTCTGAAAGAGCGGGCCGATGTCGACATCGAAACCGAGGTCGGCGAAGGCGCTTGCAATCACTTTCTGCCCGCGGTCGTGACCGTCCTGGCCCATCTTTGCGATCAGGATGCGCGGTTGACGCCCTTCGGCGTCGGCGAACGCGCGGATGCGTGCAGCACTGTTTTCGAGCATGTCGCTGTCCTCCCCCAGCGTCTTTTTGTAGACGCCCTGAACGCTGCGAATCTCGGCAACGTGGCGGCCGAAGGCGTTCTCCATGGCGGTCGACATCTCGCCAACGGTTGCGCCCGCGCGCGCGGCGTCCACGCTCAACGCGAGCAGGTTGCCACTCGCCTGAGCGCCGTCCGTGAGTGCTCTCAGCACCCGGTGCACGCGGTCGTCATCGCGCTCGCGTCGCAGCGTGTCGAGTTTGGCCAGCTGCTCTGCACGCACCTTGGCATTGTCGACCACGCGCACCTCTGGCACATCGTCGTCCTGAACGCGGTAGCGGTTGACCCCGACCACAGTCTGGTCGCCGCCGTCGATGCGTGCCTGCGTGCGTGCCGCCGCGGCCTCGATGCGCATCTTCGGTATGCCGCGTTCGATCGCGCGCGCCATGCCGCCCTCGGCCTCGACTTCGGCGATGTGCTGTCGCGCCTTGTCCGCGAGGTCGGCCGTGAGCTTCTCGACGTAGTGGCTGCCGCCCCAGGGGTCGATACTGTCGCCCAGGCCAGCCTCCTGCTGCAGAAACAACTGGGTGTCGCGGGCGATGCGGGCCGAGAAATCGGTGGGCAGTGCCAGGGCCTCGTCGAGCGAGTTGGTGTGCAGCGATTGCGTGCCCCCGTGCGTCGCTGCCATCGCCTCCACCGCAGTGCGCACAATGTTGTTGTTGACGTCCTGTGCGGTCAGGCTCCACCCGGAGGTCTGGCAGTGGGTGCGTAACATGGCCGATTTCGGGTTCTTGGGCGCGAACGGCTGGAGCAATTCGTGCCACAGGAGGCGCGCGGCGCGCATCTTGGCAATCTCCATGAAGTAGTTCATGCCGATGGCCCAGAAAAACGACAAGCGTGGCGCGAACGCATCCACGTCGAGGCCCGCTGCGATGCCGGTCCGGAGGTATTCGATGCCGTCGGCGAGGGTGTAGGCGAGTTCGAGGTCGGCCGTCGCGCCGGCCTCTTGCATGTGATAGCCGGATATCGAGATGCTGTTGAACTTCGGCATCTCTTCGGAGGTGTAGGCAAAGATGTCCGCGATGATCCGCATCGACGGTCCGGGCGGGTAGATGTAGGTGTTGCGAACCATGAACTCCTTGAGGATGTCGTTCTGGATCGTGCCACTGAGCGCCGCGTGCGGTACCCCCTGTTCCTCGCCCGCGACGATGAACAGCGCGAGAACCGGCAGCACCGCGCCGTTCATCGTCATCGACACGCTCATCCTGTCGAGCGGGATGCCGTCGAACAGGGCGCGCATGTCGAGGATCGAGTCGATGGCAACACCGGCCATGCCCACGTCGCCGACAACGCGCGGGTGGTCGGAGTCGTAGCCGCGGTGTGTCGCGAGATCAAAGGCGACCGACAGGCCTTTCTGTCCGGCGGCGAGGTTGCGGCGGTAGAACGCATTGCTCTCCGCTGCGGTCGAAAAGCCGGCGTACTGCCGAACCGTCCACGGACGCTGGGCGTACATCGTCGGGTAGGGGCCACGCAGGTAAGGCGCCAGCCCGGGAAACGTCTGCGCGGCACCGAGCGACGCGCTGTCGGCGGTGTCGTACCGCGACGCGATGTCGATCCCCTCGGGACTCTGGAAGGCCGTGGAGCGCGGTGCGGTGGCCGACGGCGCTGGCGCGGTGGTGAGGGGCAACTGGCTGAAATTCGGGATCACGCGCGGGCGTCTCCGGTGTGCAGCGCGTCGAGGAAGGCGATGACGTCGTCGCCCGCGCTGATGTGGCCGGTGACGGCGAGTGTTGCAAGGTGGGCGCGGGCGTCGGTGCTGCCACCGGCCACGTAGACCGGCGTCTCCGTGGCCGGTGTCAACCTGGCCAGGGCGGCGCTGTCGAGCTGCGCGTAGTCGTCGTCGGTGCCGCACACCAGCACGGCGCTCGGCTGTGCGCTGGTGGTGGTGTCGATACCGCCCGCGCCGAGCAGGTTGAGACAGAAGGTGGCGCGCGCCTGTGCGAGTGGCGCGTCGCTCAGCGTGACAACGGTGGCGTGCACCGGTGCGTCCTGCGCTCGGGCTCTGAGCCGGTCGAAGGGGTCCGAGGCCCGCAGCGTTGGACAGCGCAGACCGTCGCTGTCGGCGTCCTCGGGTGCCTGTGCCGGTCCCTCCGGATCGGGGTGCAGACTGACGCCGGTGATCGCGCGGCGCCGGTGCCGGACGTCGTTCAGCAGCGCCCCGGCTTCGCGCTGCAGGGTCGCGGCGAGTTCGCCCGTGCGCAGCACGGCAGCCATCCCACCGGCGGTTTCGATGTCCTGAAACTGCTGCCACGCCTGTGCCAACAGCGCGTCGGTGTGGGCTTCGATCTGCCCGCTGCCGCCGGCGGGGTCCTGCACGTCCGCGAGTCGGCTCTCGTGCTGCAGCACCAACTGGGTGTTGCGCGACAGCCGTCGCGCGGCGGCCGTGTCGGTGCCGTCGTGGGTGGCCGAGAAGACGGTGTCCGCGCCACCGAGCGCCGCGCCCAACACCATCGCCGACGAGCGCAGGCTGTTCACCCACGGGCCGGTGCGCGACAGCTCGCGGCTGGCGGGCAGCGCGTGAATTCGCAGGCGCTCCACCGCGTCCGCCGCGCCGCAGTGGTGGCATATCGCACTCAGGCCGGCCCGCAAGGCGCGCAGTTTCGCCAGGGTGGGCACCACGGACACGGTGACGGCCGGTCGGAGCACCGTCAGGGCGGCCGCGTCGGGCACGCTGTGGCCCAGTGCGTCGAAATGCCGCAGCCAGGCCACGAAGGTCGCGAACATCACGGCGAGCTCTGTTGTGTCCGACGCGCCCGACGCGTGGTAACGCGCACCGTCACAAGACACCAGGCGGTGTCCGAGCGGTGTGCGGTACCGACCGACGAGCTCGCCGAGCAGCGCCTCAACGTCGGCGGCGTCGGCCAGGACGCCGGTGTCGAGTGCGCGCGCAAAACAGTCGATGTTTGCATTGATGCAGGTGTCGGGCGCAGCGTCGATTGCCGCGTGCGCCTGCGCCGCTGATCCACCGAGGTCGATGGCGGCGCTGCTGCCGACTGCGCGGACGCACGCCGCGATGCAGTCTGCGTCGAAGCCGTCCGCGGGCAGTTGCCAGGCCTGAACGCCTTGCGTGGCTTCGGCGGCAACCGCGTCAGCGGCAACGCGCGGGTCGGACGGCCAGAACTGACCGATCAACCACGGTGCCGTGGTCGCGCTGAACCCGCGTCGCCGGTCTCCGGCGCCGGGCATGTCGTTCGGTCGCGCGGTTGGTGTGTGCAGACAGGGTACCGAGACGGCCCCCGGAAACCGGCGATTCAGCAGGGCGTCGATGGGCGTGCCCCGCGCCACGCGAGCCACCTCGGCCTCCCAACGCGCCCTGTCCACTGCGATCGTGTCACCGCTCATTCGTCTACCTCGTGCTGGTGCGCCCAGTGTACGACCTGTTGCGGTACGCGGCCCGATTCACCGTCACGCGTCGCCGCGCTGACCGCGGTGCGGCGGTCCGCGCTCCGGCGGTTCGGACCGGCCGCTCAGGAATCGTAGTGCCGTTGATCGTCGATGACCTTGCCGTCGTTCGGCAAGCTGCCCGGCGCGCACAGTGACACCTCAGCGAGCAACTTGAGATGCGCCTTAACCGCGTTCTGCAGGGTGCCGAGGTCCTGGTCGGGACCTTCGAACTGCACGCTCATGGCGTCTTGCTCGTTTTCCCGGGTCACCGTGACGCGCACCTTCGAGACGTCGGGACAGGCCTTGATCAGACTGGCGACCTGTTCCGGTCGCACGAACATGCCCTTGATCTTCGTCGTCTGGTCGGCTCGGCCCATCCAGCCCTTGATGCGACGGTTGGTGCGCCCGCACGGGCTGATACCCGGCATGAAGGCGGAGAGGTCGCCGGTGGCGAAGCGCACAAGGGGGTAGTCGGCGTTCAGCGTGGTGACGATGACTTCGCCGACCTCGCCGTCGGGGACCGGGTCACCGGTGCCGGGCCTGACAATTTCAACAATCACACCCTCGTCGATGATCATGCCGTCGAGCGCGTCGGATTCGTAGGCAATGTTGCCGAGGTCTGCCGTGGCGTAGCACTGGCGGCAGGTGATGCCCCGGTCGGTGTAGTAGTCGCGCAAGCTCGGAAACAACGCACCGCCGCCGACCGTGGCCTTGCCGATGCGACTGAGGTCGTGCCCGGACGCGTCAGCGGCCTCGAGAATGACCTTGAGGTAGTCCGGTGTGCCGGCGTAGGCGGTGATGCCGATGCGTGCGGCGGCCTGGACTTGCAATTCGGTCTGGCCGACGCCGGCCGGCAGCACCGCAGCGGACACGGCACGCGCGGCCGACTCGAACATCATGCCAGCCGGTGTCAAATGGTAGGAAAAGCAGTTCTGCACGACATCGCCGCGGCCGATGCCGCTCGCGTGCAGGAACCGGCCCAGGCGCCACCAGTCCGGGCTGTCCATGCCGGGTTCGTAGATCGGCCCGGGGCTCTGGTACACGTTGGTGTAGTGCGACACGGGCAGTGAGCTGAAACCGCCGAAGGGTGGGTCGAGCTCCTGGGCGGCGACCAGCACGGACTTGCGCAGCACCGGCAGGGTGGCCAGTTCGTCGCGAGTCGAAATCAGGTCGGCGTCGACCCCGGCCAGCTGGGCCATACCGCCGGTGGTGGCCTGCGCCCGTGCGACCTGGTTGGGCAAATCCAGTTTCAGCGCGCGCTCACGCTCGTCGACACTGCGTGTCTCGAGGTCGTCGAAATAGCTCATCAGCTCAGCCAGCGCTTGCGGCGACGGTAGCTGCGGACATCGCGGAAGGATTTGCGTCCGCCCTCGGCCATGCCGAGGTAGAACTCCTTGACGTCCGGGTTTTCGCGCAACTGCGCGGCGGGGCCGTCCATCACGACGCGACCCGATTCCAGGATGTAACCGTAGTGCGCAAAGCGCAACGCGACGTTGGTGTTCTGTTCGGCGAGCAGGAAGGACACGCCTTCCTTTTCGTTGAGATCCTTGACGATGTTGAAGATCTCTTCAACAAGCTGCGGTGCGAGCCCCATCGAGGGTTCGTCGAGCAGCACGGTCTCGGGGCGTGACATCAGGGCGCGTCCGATCGCACACATCTGCTGTTCGCCACCCGATGTGTACCCGGCTTGCGATTTCCGACGCTCCTTCAGGCGTGGGAAGTAGGTGTACACCATCTCGAGGTCCTCGGCGATCGAGCCCTTGCCGTCGCGCCGCGTATACGCACCGGTCAGCAGGTTTTCCTCGACCGTGAGGTGCTCGAAGCAGTGACGGCCCTCCATCACCTGGATCACGCCCCGGCGCACCAGGTCAGCGGGGTTGAGACCCGCCACAGACGTGCCACGGTACTCGATCGTGCCTTTGGTGACCTCGCCGCGCTCCGATTGCAACAGCGTCGAAATCGACTTCAGCGTGGTGGTCTTGCCGGCGCCGTTGCCGCCGAGCAGGGCAGTGATACCGCCTTTGGGCACGCTCAGGCTCACGCCTTTGAGGACCAGGATGACGTGGTTGTAAATGACTTCGATGTTGTTGACCGAGAGCAGCGTCTCCGCTGTGGGCTCGGTTTCAGCCGCCTGCATGTCAGCAACCTTGTTCAGAGTGGGGGGTGGCCGGCGCGCACACGGCGCGCCGGCCCGCTGTCAGCGTTCAGGCTGTCAGCTGCACGCGCGCGGTGTGATGCCGCTCTCGGCTGCGTAAGCGGCCGAGTCTTCGTCGATCAGCGCACCGATCACGTCCATGTCGGACGGACCGAAATCGGTGATCATGTTCCACTTCTCGGCAGAGGCATCCCACTGCTGCACCGCGCCGAGGCCCGGGCCGCCGTGGTTCTCACAGGACACGGAGAACTCCGGTCCGAAGCCCGGCAGGCCGAGCGAGGCCATCTTGGCTTCGTCCATGACCAGGGCTTCCATGCCATCGCGCATCATCGCCGGCGTGATATCGGAGACACCGTGGATCTCCTGCGCAGTGCGCGCAGCTTCGACCGCGAGCATGGCTGCGTAGAGACCACGGTTGTACAACACGGTGCCGATCTGGTCGCCGGTGCCGGCCGCCTTGCCCGTGTCAACCACGTACTCCTGGATGTCGGCGAAGATCGGCGCGCCCGAGCCCGGGTTGTGGAAGGTCAGGGCCTTGTAGCCGTTTGCGCCACCGCCGGCGGGGATCACGTCGTTCTCCGAACCGGACCACCAGATGCCGATGAAGTTTTCCATCGGGAAACGGATGTTGACGGCTTCCTGAATCGCGACCTGGTTCATCACGCCCCAGCCCCACATGAAGACGTAGTCGGGGCGTTCACGGCGAATCTGCAGCCACTGGGATTTCTGCTCCTGGCCCGGGTGATCGACGGGGATCAGGGTCAGGTCGAAGCCGTGCTTCTTCGACAGCTCCTCGAGCGTGCGGATCGGCTCCTTGCCGTAGGCCGAGTTGTGGTAGACCAACGCGACTTTCTTGCCCGCGATGTCGCTGCTGTTCAGCTCGAGCAGGTGGTTGACGCCGATGGACGCACCGTTCCAGTAGTTGACCGGGTAGTTGAACACCCACTCGAAGATCGAGCCGTTGGCGGCCGAGGTGCGGCCGTAGCCCATCGAGTGCAGCGGGATGCCGTCGGCGCTGACCTTCGGGATCAACTGGTAGGTGATGCCGGTCGAGAGCGGCTGGTACACCAGCGCGCCTTCGCCCTTGGTCGACTCGTAGCACTCAACGCCCTTCTGGGTGTTGTAGCCGGTCTCGCATTCGACCATACGGATCATCTCGCCGCCGACACCGCCGTCGCGCTCGTTGACCAGCGTGAAGTAGTCGGCGTAGCCGTCGGCGTAGGGAATGCCGTTGGCCGCGTAGGGGCCGGTGCGGTAGCTGAGCGACGGGAACACCAAGTCGGCAGCCGCCTGTCCAGCAGCCAGTGTGCCCAGCAGGGCGACTGTTGCAAGTCGGGTCATTTTCATTGTGTCATCCTCATCAGGGTGAAAAGCGTGCCGAACCGAGGGTCGCACGGGGGTTCCGGCCAGCCCGTCAGTGCGGGAATGGCCAGAGTCGAAGCTTGTCCTTGGTCAGGCGCCAGAGCTGCGCGAGACCGTGGGGCTCCAGGATCAGAAAGGCGACGATCAACCCGCCGACAATCATGAACTCGAAATGGGCTGCGATGTCGGTCGCCCAGCCGAAGCCGCCGACCATCACGTTCTTGAGCAACACCGGCATCAGCACCAGGAAGGCGGCGCCGAGGAAGCTGCCGAGGATTGATCCCAGGCCGCCGATGATGATCATGAACAGCACCAGAAAACTTTGCGTGATGCTGAAGGCCTCGCCGACCTCCACCGCGCCGAGGTACACGGTGAAGAACAGCGCACCGGCGACGCCGACGTAGAACGAGGAAATCGCGAAGGCCGAGAGTTTGGTCTTCAGCGGGTTGACGCCGATGATCTCGGCGGCGATGTCCATGTCGCGGATGGCCATCCACGACCGCCCGCTGCGGCCGCGCGTGAGGTTGCGCGCCATCCAGGCGAGCAGCACCACGAAGAACAGGCAGAAGAGGTACTTCGCCCAGGCCTCCGCGGCCGGGCCGGTGACGGCCACGCCGAACACCGTGCGTTCGGGGGCGTTGATCTGGCCGGAGGCCGAGTAGTTGTAGAACCAGGCTTGCTTGTTGAACAACCACACGAGAAAGAACTGCGCTGCGAGCGTAGCCACCGCGAGGTAGAACCCCTTGATGCGCAGTGAGGGCAACCCGAACAGGATGCCGACCGCGGCCGTGATCAACCCGGAGATCAGGATGATCAGCACGATGCTCATGCCCGGGAAGGCCGTCATGAGCTTGTAGCTCGCGAACGCGCCCACCGCCATGAAGCCGCCGGTGCCGAGCGACACCTGGCCGCAGTAGCCGGTCAGGAGGTTGAGCCCGATCGAGGCGATGGCGTAGATCAGGAACGGCACCAGCACGGCGCTGGCCCAGTAGTCGTTGATCAGGAAGGGTACAACCGCGACCGCGACGGCCATCAGCGCCCAGTAGGCGTAGCGGTCCTGGCTGATTGGAAAGGTCTGGTTGTCGGCGCCGTAGCTCGTTTTGAAGTCGCCTGCTTCGCGATAGAACATGGCTCAGACCCTCTCGATGATTTTTTCGCCGAACAGGCCCTGCGGCCTGAACACGAGGAAGACCAGGGCCAGCACGTAGGCAAACCAGTTCTCGGTGGCACCGCCGATCATCGGGCCGATCGCGTACTCGAAGAGCTTCTCGCCGACGCCGATGATCAGGCCGCCAACGATCGCGCCGGGTATCGAGGTGAACCCGCCGAGCATCAACACCGGCAGGGCCTTGAGCGCGATCAGCGAGAGCGAAAACTGCACGCCGGATTTGGCGCCCCACATGATGCCCGCGACGAGTGCGACGAAACCGGCGATCGACCAGACGATGACCCAGATCGCGCGCAGGCTGATACCGACCGACAACGCGGCCTGGTGGTCGTCGGCCACCGCGCGCAGCGCGCGGCCGGTCGCGGTGTACTGGCTGAACAGGGTGAGCGTGACGACGAGCACGATGGCGACGATGGCGGCCGTGATGTCGAGCTTGTCAATGTACCAGCCGTAGAAGTTGCTGCCCTCGGCGGCCCAGGTGGCGGTCACATCCTCGATCCAGAACGACCCGCCGGAGGGAATGCCGACGTCCAGTTTCTTGATCTCGGCGCCCCACATGAGGTCGCCGAAGCCTTCCATGAAGTAGGCGAGACCGATGGTCGCCATGAACAGGATGATCGGTTCCTGGTTGACCAGGTGCGAGAGCACGTAGCGTTCGACCAGCCAGGCAAACGCGATCATCACGAGCAGGGTCATGAGGATCGCCACCACCGCCGGGATGTGCCAGCCGAAGTGGTGCAGGCTGGTGCCGAAGATGGCGTTGATCAGGTGCGAGAAGGGGATCTGCCCGGTCTGGAAGCCCACCAGGGTCATCGCGGCGAACAGCGCCATCACGCCCTGGGCGTAGTTGAAGATGCCGGACGACTTGAAGATGAGCACGAAGCCGAGCGCGACCAGCGCGTACATGACCCCGGTCATCAGGCCGTTGATGATGACTTCGATGGTGTAGAGAAAATCGGGCGACATCAGGCGCGTCCTCGGGTCACGGTGGCGGTGCGGTAAACCTCAGTCATCGCTGGGCACCCCGAGGTAGGCGTCGATCACCGCCTGGTTGTTGCGCACCTCGTCGGGCGTGCCGTCGCCGATCTTGCGTCCGTAGTCGAGCACCACGACGCGGTCCGAGATGTCCATGACCACGCCCATGTCGTGTTCGATCAGCGCGATGGTGGTGCCGAACTCCTCGTTCACGTCGAGGATGAAACGCGACATGTCTTCCTTTTCCTCGACGTTCATGCCGGCCATCGGCTCGTCTAGCAGGAGCAACTTCGGCTCGGCGACCAGGGCGCGGCCGAGCTCGACCCGCTTTTGCAGGCCGTAGGGCAGGCGCCCGACCGGGGTCTTGCGGATCGCCTGGATTTCGAGGAAATCGATGATGCGCTCGACCTTGGCGCGGTTCTCGTCCTCTTCGCGCGCCGCCTTGCCGTGCCAGATGACCTGCGACAACAGGCTCGCGTGCATGTGGGTGAAGCGGCCGGTCATGATGTTGTCGAGCGTGCTCATGCCCTTGAACAGGGCGATGTTCTGGAAGGTGCGCGCGATGCCCTGGTGGGCAATCTGGTGCGGCTTCATCGGCTTGCGGCGCTCGCCGCGGAACCAGATCTCGCCCTCCTGCGGGTGGTAGAAGCCGTTGATGACGTTCAGCATCGACGACTTGCCGGCGCCGTTCGGACCGATGATGGCGCGGATCTCACCTTCGCGGATGTCGAAGGTGATGTCCTTGATTGCAACCACGCCGCCGAAGCGCAGGGTGATGTTGCGCATCTCCATCAGCGTGTCGCCGAGCGGGCGGCCGTCGGGGGTGGTGTCGGGGCGGGTGTCTGCCGACGGCGTGGCGTTGGCGGCGGTCATGCGGCGCTCTCCACCGGGGCACGCACAGCGTGCGTCGTCGCGTTGTGCAGCGTGATGTCGGCCGCGATCGATCCCTTGCGACCGTCTTCGTAGGTCACCTCGGTTTCGACGTGCACGGTCTCGACGTCACCGTAGAGCGCGTCGAGCAGCGTGGCGTAGCGCTCCTCGATCACGCGCCGGCGCACCTTGCGGGTGCGGGTGATCTCGCCGTCGTCGGGGTCGAGTTCCTTGTGCAGGATCAGGAAACGGTGAATCTGACAGCCGGACAGCATGTCGTCTTCGGCCAGTGACCGGTTCACGGCCTCGACGTGCTGGCTGATGATCTCGGCCACGCGCGGGTGGCCTGCCAGTTCCTGGTAGGAGGCGTAGGCGACGTTGTTGCGCTCGGCCCAGTTGCCGACGGCGGTCAGGTCGATGTTGATGAAGGCGGTGCACTGGTCACGGTCGGCGCCGAACACGACAGCCTCGAGGATGTCGGGGTAGAACTTCAGCTTGTTCTCGACGTACTTCGGTGCGAACAGCGCACCGGAGGCCGTCTTGCCGACGTCCTTCGCGCGGTCGATGATGCGGAGGTGACCGCTGTCGGCTTCGATGAAGCCCGCGTCGCCGGTTGCGACCCAGCCCTCGCTGTCTTTGGTGCTGGCGGTGGATTCGGGGTTCTTGTAGTACTCCACAAAAGTGCCCGGTGAGCGGTAGTGCACTTCGCCGTTGTCGTCGATGCGCAGTTCCACGCCGGGCGCGGGCACGCCGACGGTGTCGGCACGCACTTCGCCGTCGGGTTGAATGGTGACGAACACCGTCGCCTCGGTCTGGCCGTAGAGCTGCTTGAGGTTGATGCCGAGCGCGCGGTAGAAATCGAATATCTCGGGCCCGATCGCTTCCCCGGCGGTGTACCCCAGGCGCACGCGGCTCATACCAAGGGTGTTCTTCAACGGGCCGATCACGAGTCCGTTGCCGAGCCGGTATTTGATGCGGTCCAACAGCCCCACGGACCGGCCGTCGAGCAGGGCGGGGCCGACAGACCGTGCGTGCTCCATCACCGCATTGAACAACCAGCGCTTGAGTCGGCTCGCGTCCTCCATGCGGATCTGCACGGAGGTCAGCAGGCCCTCGAAGTAGCGTGGCGGCGCGAAGAAGTAGCTTGGACCGATCTCACGCAAGTCGGCCTGCATGGTGTCCGGGCTCTCCGGGCAGTTCACGCAAAAGCCGGTGTAGTAGGCTTGGCCGATCGAAAACACGAAGTCGCCGACCCAGGCCATCGGTAGGTAGGCCAACACCGAGTCGGTGTGGTCGAGCCCGTCGAATTCGACCGACAGCCGGGAGGCCTCGATGACGTTGTGGTTGGACAACACCACACCCTTGGGGCGGCCGGTGGTCCCGGAGGTGTAGAGCATCACGCAGGTGGTGTCGCCGTCCTGCTCCTGCAACCGGCGTTCGAGTTCGGGTGCGGTGGTCTCGCGGTTGTCGCGACCGGCCTGCTGCAGCGCACGAAAATCCCGGAGCTTCGAGCGGTCGTATTTTCGCAGGCCACGCGGGTCGACAAAGATCAGGGTGTCGAGCCCTGGCAGCTTGTCCGCCACCTCCATGACCTTGTCGACCTGTTCCTGGTTTTCGGCGAACGCGAAGCGGGCGTTGCAGTGCTCGAGCACGTAGGCCATCTCCTCGGCCACGCTGTCCTGGTACACCGGGACCGGCACGCCGCCCGCGCATTGCACGGCCACCATGGCCCAGTAGAGCACCGGGTTGTTGCGCCCGATGATCGCAACGTGGTCGCCGACCTCGAGCCCGAGGTCGACCAGACCGAGGGCCATGCCGTCGATCTCCGCGGCGACTTCGGTCCACGTCCAGCTCTGCCAGATGCCGAGCTCCTTGAAGCGGTAGGCCGGCCGGTCGCCGTGCTGGTGGACGTTGCGCGCCAGCAACTGAGGCACGGTGTTCAGGTGGGTGTCGAGTTGTCGGCTGGCCAAGCGCCCCGTCTCCGTATCGTCTGCTGCACACGGGTCGGGTGCCCGCACGCGAAGCGGCGTAGTATCGAATCGACGTCCGCGGGCCGGTGCCAGCGCAACACGGTCGCGCGGCCAGCTGGCGGGCGTCGAAGAGGCTGCACTATACATCCTCTTCGTTGCGAGAGTTTTTCCGAGTTCTATCGAAATGTTGCAAGGCCCACAGAATCGAGTGGGCGTGGACACGGGCGACACGCTCGACTTCACGCTGGCCGGCCTGAACCTGATCCAGCAGGCGCTGAGCATCTACGACCGCGACCTGCGGCTCGTGGTCTGCAACCGCCGCTTTCTCGAGATGTTCGATCTGCCCGAGCACCTGGGTCGGGCGGGTGCCGGCTTCGGTGACACCTTGCGGCTGCTCGCCAGCCGCGGCGAGTACGGCGACATCGCCGATCTCGAGGGCTACCTCGCGAGCCGAGAGGCACAGGCGCGGGCCTTCGAGCCCCATTATTTCGAGCGCCAGCGGCCGAATGGACAGTTCGTGTCGATTGAGGGGCACCCCCTGCGGCAGGGCGGGTGGGTGACCGTGTACACCGACATCACCGACATCCGTCGTTCGGAGTCCATGCTGAAATCGCGCTCGGATTCGCTCTCTGAGGCGCTGTTGTCGCGCTCTGAGGCGCTGGCCCGCGCCAACCGCGAGCTCGAGGCGTCGGTCGTTGCGCTGCAACAGACCCAGCGTGAGCTCACCGCGTCCGAGGCGCGCATCCGCGCCACAACCGAGATGCTGCCTGCCCACATCGCCCGGGTCAGCCGCGATCAACGCTACACCTACTCGAATCGGCGCTTGCACTCTATTGCCGGTTTGAGCGCGGGCCTGGACCGCGAGATCGTCGGCCGTCGCTGCCAGGACGTGCTGGTGCCGGAGGCCTACAACGCGATTCAGCCCCGTCTGGTGAAGGCACTCGGGGGCGAGGAGAGCGTGTTCGAGTTTGCCCTCGACGAGGGCACCCACCGTGTGCGCTGCGCCTTCACACCGGACGTAGACGCGTCCGGCGAGGTGTCTGGCGTGTTCGTGTTGACGATGGACGTCACGCGCGAGGCGCGTGCCCGCGCCGAAGTCGCGCAGACGCGCCGCCGCGAACTCGCGGCCCAGTTGAGCAGTGGCCTTGCGCACGATTTCGCCAACCTGCTCACCGTGATACTCGGCGCTCAGGGCCAGCTTGCGCGTATGCCCGGGCTGCCGCCGGAGGCCCGTTCCCTGCTCGAGGACGTGCACCTGGCGGCGCGGCGCGGCGGCGAACTGCTCGATCGCCTCAGTGGCATTGCCGCGCCGCGGACCCTGGCGCCGGAGGTCACGGACGTGCCGGCCGCTGTCGTACAGCTGGTTCGCCTGGTCGGGCCGTTGCTGCCGGCCCACATTCGCCTCGTGACCGACATCGACCCGGGCGTGTCGCGTGCGCGCCTCGACCCGGGCTACTTGCTGGACTCGCTGCTGAACCTCGTGCTCAACGCGCGTGATGTGATCGCCGAACAGCCGGGCGACATCCACCTGCAGGTTCGACGCACCCGCGAGGGCGGGCTCGAGTTCAGCGTGCGGGACAACGGTCCGGGCTTCAGCGACGCCGCGCTGGCGCACGCGCTCGAACCCTTTTTCACGACCAAGGCAGCCACGCTCGGCTCGGGTCTCGGACTGTCGATGGTGTTCGATTTCGCCAGCCTGTCCGGTGGGCGGGTGTTGTTGGAAAACGTCGTTGACGGCGGCGCGACGGCGGGCGCGCGGGTGCGCATTCGCCTGCCGGACCCGGTCGCGGTGCAACCGCCTGTAGGCGGTGTGGTGTTGCTGGTCGACGACGATCCGGAGATCCGCGAGAACGTTCGCCAGCAGTTGCAGGACATCGGCTGTCAGGTCCTCGAGGCGGCGAGCGCCGACGAGGCCGTGCAGCTGACCGGCGTGGTGGCAATAGCTGCGATTGTGTCGGACTTGCAACTGGGCGGTACGGACACCGGTCTGGACCTGGTGCAGCGGGTGCATGCGGCCCGCGGTGACAGCGCGCCGCCGATCTGTATCATGACGGCGCTGCCCGCGCACCACGGTTTGCACGGGCAGGCCGCCGAACTCGGCCTCGTGTTGGCCAAGCCCTTTGACACCTACCAGTTGGCGCGCGCGCTGCGCCAGATCGCGGAACCGCTCTCGCCGTGAAGACCGACATCCAGGTGGCCATTGTCGACGACGAACCCGTCGTCTGCCGATTGCTTGCCGACGCCTTTGCCGAAGCCGACATGTCCACGGCGGTGTTCCACAGCGGGCGGCCCTTCCTCGGCTGGCTCAAGGTGCACGCGCCCGCGGTCTGCATCGTCGACCTCGGCTTGCCTGATCACGATGGCCTGGCGCTGGTCAACACGGTGTCGCGGCAATCCGACGCGGCAATACTGATTGTCTCCGGGCGCGCACAGGTGCAGGACCGGGTCGCCGGCCTCGAGCTTGGCGCAGACGACTATGTCATCAAACCCTTCGACCCCATTGAAGTGGTGGCGCGGGTGCGTGCGATTCTGCGGCGCGCAAGTGCACGTGCGGGTGAGCAGCGATCCGACCGCGCGCGGCGGGTGCGCTTTGGTGAGTGGGTGGCGAACCTCGCGACCTATGAAATTGCCCACCGTGGCGGTCGCACCCAGACACTCAGTCAAGCCGAGGCATCGGTGCTGAACGTGTTTCTCGAGCGCCCGAACCAGCTCCTGAGCCGCGCCCAGATCCAGGAGGCGATCGGCGGCAGCCTAACCGAGAACTTCGACCGCTCGATCGACGTGCGCGTGTCGCGCCTGCGCACCAAGCTGGATGACGACCCGCGCGACCCGAAGACGATCAAGACAATCTACGGTGGTGGCTATGTGTTTGTCGGGGAGGTGATGTGGGAATAGATGCGCGCGAGCAACGGCTCGATGAGCTCGAGAGCCGAGTGGCCTGGCAGGACCAGACGATCGACACGCTGAACGCCGCGATCGCCGAACAGGCGATCGCTATCACGCGCCTGGAGGAGAAATTGCGCGTGTTGACCGAGCGTCTACGCGAGCAGCTGTCGGCGGGCGGCACCGCCGCGGAGTCGACCGGGCACGAGGTGCCGCCGCACTACTGAGCGTCGTGCCGCCACGAGCCCTGTGGCCCACCACAGCGTCAACAGACCCAGCGCACCACCGCCCGACCCGACGGTGCCATCTGACGACAGGCCGCTGCCGGCCACCGCAGAGGCGTCCTCGGTCACCGTGATGCGCAGTGTGTGCTCGGCACTCTCATCGGACCCGCCGTTGTCGGTGCCACCGTCGTCGCGCAGCCGAATGCGGAGTGTGATCTCGCCGGTCCGACCGGCGTTGACGCGAAACCGGAAGGTGCCCGATGGCACGCTGAGGTCGGGTGCGAAGGCAAACCAGTCCGCCTGCTCGGTGTCGATCACGAAGCGCATCGACTGCGTGCCGCCGTCGCCGTCGTCGAGCGCCGAGGCCCACTCGACAACCTGCATCTGGCCGCTTTGCAGCACGGTGAGGTCCGGGCCGGCGACAAAGCTCGGTGCGCGGTTGGCTGCCGGACCGATCACGATGTCGAAGCTCGCCTGGTAGCGGCCGTTGGCGTCCAGCGCGTCAACCGTGACGCGGCTTCGGCCCGGGGTTCCCGACGGCGTGAACTGCAGGCGCCCGTCAGCGTCGATGTGCGGCGGCACGTGGAAGAGCGCTGGCGTGGCGACCGAGGCGACTCGAAGCGTGGTGCCCGCCGGACGTTGTGTCCAGTCCGCCCTGTCGTAGGGGCCGAAGTTGGCCGGGTGGTTCACGGTCTCAGGCGGCGCCCACCGCGCGGTGGTGCTGTCTCCCGGGCGTGCGCCGGCGCTCAGGACCGTGTTGGGGTTGAGTGCGTGTGTCGGCACCACCGTGACCACGCGCAGGCCGGCCGGATCGACCGCCGCGCTCGCCGGCACCGTGGCGCGTGCAGCGTCGAGCGACGCGGTTTCAGCCACGGTGTCGCCCAGCGCTGTCTCGACCCGGTAGTGGCCCGTCAGGTTGCCGGACAGCGGAGCTGGCTGCCAACTCACCTGCCAGCCGCCGTCTGCCGTCTCCACCACCCGGACGCCGCTCACCGGGCGGACCAGGCGAGTGCGGTCGATGCCGATGGCGTCGACCCAGTCCGGGTCGACGCCATCGAGCGCCACGGCGTTCCAGTCGAGCGCGATCGACGGATCGCCGGACCGCGTCGCAGCCAGCAGGACCGGGTGGGCTGCCAGCGCGGCGGGCAGGGTGCCGACCAGGCGGTTGCCGGCGAGATCGAGGCGTCGAAGGGTGTCGAGATGACCGAGCGCGGTCGGGACCGCGCCCTCGAAACGGTTGCGGGCCAGCCGCAGGAATGTGAGGTTGGCAAAGCGCGCCCAGGTGTCTTCGAGCTCACCGGACAGAGCGTTGTCGGAGAGGTCGATGTCCACCACGGCCGGGTCTGCTGCGCTCGGCTGTGGCAGTGCCCCGGTGAACCCGTTGCCCGCCAGGTGGAGTCGCCAGAGCGACGGCGCGTCGAACAGTGTGACGGGCAACGTACCGCTCAGTTGGTTGTGGCTGAGGTCGAGATCGACGAGCTCCCCGGTGCGCAAACCGGCGGGCAGGGTGCCCGACAGCCGGTTGTGGCACAGCGCCAGCGTGTTGAGCGCCGGCATCCCGTAGTAGGCCAAGGGCACCTCACCGCTGAAGTGGTTGTGGCAGAGATCCAGCACCTTGAGGGACTCAACCTCGGCCAGCCCGGTCGGCAGTGCCCCCTCGAGCGCGTTGTCGCGCAAGGACAGCAGCTGCAGCGTCTCGAAGTCGGCCCACTGTGTCGGCACCGTGCCGGTGAGGCTGTTACGGTTGAGCACCAGTCCGCGCAACGTGCGCAGGGCCGGCAAGCTCGACGGCAGGGGGCCGTTCAGGCCGTTGTCGACGAGAAAGATCTCAAGCACGTTGCCGTTTGCGTCACAGGTGATGCCGGTCGCGTCGCAGGCGATCGTCTCGCTGGCGGACCAGCCGTCGGCGTCAACCCAGTCGGCGCCGGACGTCGCGGTGTACAACGCCTGCAGTGCAGCCTGTTGGTCGGGGGGCGGGGTGGGCGACGCACTGGCGAGGTGGGCCAGGGCCGCGAAAAGAAGCCCGACACAGCGGGCCGCGAGCAGGTGTGAAGGCTGCATGATCGGTCTCGAAAGCGCTCAGCGCGCACAGCACCTCATGCAAGCCTCGGACCGCGCGTCACCGGACCACACAGGTCGCCCGTACGGCGCCCCGACCGTGCCAGGGAATCAGTCCCAGCGCAGCCGATAGCCGGCGGCGACAGCGGCATCGTCGGCGTCGTAGCCAACAAAGACCTGGCCTCGCGATGTGGGCTTGACCAGCCCGAGTGACAAGCCCAACTTGGGCGAGTCGCTGCGGTTCAGCGGCCGGTACAGGCCGACGCTGGCGTACCACTGCCACCGGGCCGGCAGCGCCTGCAGGTGTACGCTGCTGAAGAGTGCGTCGAAGCCGAGAAAGGTGGTGTCGCTGCGGCCGGCGATGTGGTGCACAGCGGCCCGGGCGGCGAAATCCAGCCAGTGGTTGATCGGACCCCAGTAGTAGTATGCGCCGGCACCGACGGTCTTGGCCGGGGATGCGCCGTCAAAGCGGGTCGACCCGAGGTCGATGAACGCCGTGGTACGGTCGCTCACGCGCGCGTTGTAGCGCGCGCCAAGGTAACTGAAATCCCTTGCGTAGCGCGCGCCGAGTTCAACGCTCCTCGGGGAGATGGCCGCCGATGTCGCGAGGCGGCCGTGCGTGAGCCCGGGTTGCTCGGCGCGGACGGGCAGGGTGGCGAGCGCGCCCAGAAACAGCAGGCAGGCACACAGGATCGGACGGTGAACGGTGCCCGGGTCGGGCTTGGCACTGGCTCGGTTCAAGGGTGTGGGGATTCCTGGTCGGCCGCGCACGCCGGCGGGCGCACGCGCTGTGGTCTCGGGCACTCCGCCACGCGGGCGGAAATCGCGTGTGCAGCGGACACGGTGTCAACCGCACGGTACAATTGAAGCATGAATCCGAATTTTCTCGAATTTGAGCAACCGATCGCCGAGCTCGACGCCAAGATCCGCGAGCTCAAGATCGCCACAGCCGACGTGGACATCAATCTCAACGAGGAGATCACCCGCTTGCAGGGCAAGCTCGTGACGCTCACCGAGGGCATTTTCGGCAAGCTCACGCCCTGGCAGGTGTCGCAGTTGGCGCGGCACCCCTTGCGCCCCTACGCGCTCGACTACATCCAGTCGGTCTTCACCGATTTCCACGAGCTGCACGGCGATCGGCACTTCGCCGACGACGAGGCCATGGTCTGCGGCATCGGTCGCCTCGAGGGCCGCTCGGTCGCCATCATCGGCCAGCAGAAGGGTCGGGACACCAAGGAAAAACTGCGGCGCAATTTCGGCATGCCCAAACCCGAGGGCTACCGCAAGGCGCTGCGTGTGATGGAAATGGCCGAGCGCTTCGCGCTGCCGGTCGTGACCCTGATCGACACCACCGGTGCGTACCCGGGCGTGCAGGCCGAGGAGCGCAACCAGTCCGAGGCCATCGCCCGCAACCTCTTCGTCATGAGCGAACTCAAGGTGCCGATCGTCGCCACGGTCATTGGCGAGGGCGGCTCGGGCGGTGCGCTCGCGATCGGCGTGGCCGACCGCGTCAACATGATGCAGTACAGCACCTACTCGGTGATCTCGCCCGAAGGCTGTGCATCGATCCTCTGGAAGAGTGCCGAGAAAGCCGGCGACGCGGCAACCGCGCTTGGCATCACCTCGGGTCGCCTCAAGGAACTCGATCTCATCGACGAGATCATCGAGGAACCGCTTGGCGGCGCACACCGCGATTTTGACGGTGCGAGCAACGCCTTGCGGGCCTCGCTGGTGCGCAACCTCGACGATCTCGTCGACATGCCCATCGAGGAACTCATCACCCGTCGCCGGGCTAGGTTGCGTGGCTACGGGCAGTTCGACGGCTGACACCGAGGCCCTCGCCGCGCGGCTGCGCGCCCTGATCGGGCGCCTGCCGCAGCACTGGCCAGACGCCGACAGGGTTGTCGTGGCCTACAGCGGAGGCCGGGATTCCCACACCTTGCTGACCTCGGTCGTCGCGTGTTTCGCGTCCTCCGCCACGGCTGTGTCGGCCCTGCACATCAACCACGGCTTGCAGCCGGCGGCGGGGCACTGGGCGGTGCACTGCGAGGCCGTCTGCGCCGAACTCGGCGTGGAATGCACGGTCCTTGCGGTCGCGGTGCAGCCGGACGGGCAGGGGCTCGAGGCGGCGGCTCGTGCAGCGCGCTACCGCGCCTTCGCCGATCACCTGCCCCCGGGCGCGGTGTTGCTGCAAGCGCACCACGCCGACGACCAGGCCGAGACGGTGCTGCTGCGGTTGCTGCGCGGCAGTGGCGCGCACGGGGCAGCCGGCATTCCAGCGACGCGGCCGCTTGGCTCGGGTGTGCTCTGGCGACCGTGGCTGAGCGTCACAGCCGACGAGATAGCGGCGGTCGCGCAGGCCGAGGGCCTCGCCTGGGTCGAAGACCCGAGCAACGCCGACCCGCGCTTTGACCGGAACTTCCTGCGCCAGTGCGTGCTGCCCCAGCTGCGCGCGCGGTGGCCGTCACTGTCGCGCTCGATCGGCACCGCGGCGGCCAACTTCGACGATGCTGCGCTGGTGCTCGATCAGCACGCGGACGGGCTGCTCGCGCAAGACGGGGCGGCTGAAACAGTGTCAGTGGCGTTGCTCGCGCGGGCGTCGCCCGCGCACGCGCGCACGCTGCTCCACCGCTGGCTCAACCGGAACGGGGTGCCGGTGCCGTCGCGCGCGACCCTCGACCGGTTGCGCACGGAAGTCGCCGGGGCCCGTGCGGATGCGCAGCCGGCGCTGCGGGTGGGCGGCCTCACGGTGCGGCGGCACCGGGGACGACTGCACGCGGCGCCGGATGTCCCGGTCTTCGACACCGGTGCCTCCCTCGAGTGGTCCGACCCCTCGCAACCACTGGCCTTGCCCACCGGGCAGGTGTTGCACGCCGACACGGTGCTCGCCGACGGGCTCGATCGCGCTCACCTGCACCGGCGCTGGCAGGTCCGCTTCGCGTGCGGCAGTGCCTTGCTCAAGCCGCCGCGCCGGTCACGAGCCCGGGTCAAGAAGCTGCTCAACGCCGTTGGCGTGCCGGCGTGGCAGCGCCCGGCCTTGCCGTACTTGTATATCGACGGCGAGCTCGCCTGGGTCGAGCAGCTCGGCGTCGACCACGCCTTCAGGCGGGCTGATTTCGTTGGAGCGACTTAGCGGGCTGTGGTAACCTGCAATGCCATTGCGACCACTGCGCTTTGGGCCTCTCCTACCTCCCATGACTCGATACGTGTTCGTCACCGGCGGCGTGGTGTCGTCGCTTGGCAAAGGCCTCGCGTCCGCCGCACTTGGCGCCTTGCTCGAGGCCCGTGGCCTGCGGGTCAGCATGATGAAACTCGACCCGTACATCAACGTCGACCCGGGCACGATGAGCCCCTACCAGCACGGTGAGGTGTTTGTCACCGAGGACGGTGCTGAGACCGATCTCGATCTGGGTCACTACGAGCGCTTCGTCAATTTCAAGACCAGTCAGGCCAGCACGTTCACCACCGGGCGCGTCTACGAGAACGTGATCCGCGCTGAACGCCGCGGGGACTACCTCGGCAAAACCGTGCAGGTCATCCCGCACATCACGGACGAGATCAAACGCCTGATCCGCGCCGGTGCGGGCTCGGCTGATGTCTGCCTGGTCGAAATCGGTGGCACGGTCGGTGACATCGAGTCGCTGCCGTTTCTCGAAGCGATTCGCCAGATGCGGGCCGAGCTCGGGCCGGAATCTGCGCTTTTCATGCACCTCACGCTGTTGCCGTACATCGCGACGGCAGGCGAAGTGAAAACCAAGCCCACCCAGCACTCGGTCAAGGAAATGCGCTCGATCGGCATTCAGCCCGACGTACTCTTGTGCCGGTGCGATCGCCCCATCCAGGCCGATGACCGCAAGAAGATTGCGCTGTTCACCAACGTGCTCGAGCGTGCGGTGATCGAGGCGCGGGACGTCGACTGCATCTACGACATGCCGGCACGGATGGCCGGGGAAGGGCTCGACAAACTGGTGGTCGATCAGTTTCGACTCGAAACGCCCGAAGCCGATCTCACGCGCTGGCACGAGGTGGTCGCCGCGCAACGCAACCCGGAGTTCCGGGTTGTCATCGGCATGGTTGGCAAGTACATGGAGCTGACCGAGAGCTACAAGTCGCTGATCGAGGCGTTGAGCCACGCGGGCATTCACACGCGCTGCCGTGTGGACATCCGTTACATCGATTCCGAAGCCATCGAGCGAGACGACCTCTCCGTGCTCGATGGCCTCGACGCGATTCTGGTGCCGGGGGGCTTCGGTACCCGCGGCGTTGAAGGCAAGATCCGCGCAGCGCAGTACGCGCGCGAGCAACAGGTGCCGTACCTCGGCATCTGCCTTGGCATGCAGGTCGCCGTGATCGACTTCGCGCGCCAGTGCGCCCGACTCAACGACGCCAACAGCACCGAATTCGATCCGGACACGCCGTACCCCGTGGTGGCGCTGGTCACCGAGTGGCAGTCCCGCTCCGGTGAGACGGAAACGCGTTCCGCCGCCTCGGACCTCGGCGGCACGATGCGCCTCGGGGGCCAGACGTGCAAAATGCTCGAAGGCTCGCGCTCGCGCGAAACCTACGGGGCAGCGCACATCGTCGAGCGGCACCGCCACCGTTACGAAGTCAACAACGACTACCTCGAGCGCATCAGGGCGGCCGGCCTGATCGTCTCGTCGGTCAGTGACGACGAGGAACCGCTGGTCGAGATGATCGAACTGCCCGACCACCCCTGGTTCATCGCCTGCCAGTTCCACCCCGAATACACGTCCAACCCGCTCGACGGCCACCCGCTGTTCACGGGCTACGTGAGCGCCGCGCTGCGCCACGCCCAACAACACAACCGCGGGTGAGGGCAATGGAGCTGTGCGGCAAACCGGTTGGCCTGGCTGAAGCGTTGTTCTTCATTGCCGGGCCCTGTGTGATCGAATCCGAGAGCCTGGCGCTCTCCACGGCCGAGACCCTGCGCGAGCTTGCTGCGCGCCTGGGTTGCCACCTGATCTACAAATCGAGTTTTGACAAGGCGAACCGCTCGTCGGCGTCCTCGTACCGCGGGCCGGGTGTCGCCGAGGGACTGCGCATTCTCGAGCGTGTTCGGCAGGAGACCGGGTTGCCGGTGCTCACGGACGTCCACGAGGACACGCCGCTCGACGAGGTTGCGAGTGTCGTCGACGTGCTGCAGACACCGGCCTTCCTCTGTCGGCAGACCAATTTCATTCGGCGTGTCGCCGCCACCGGCAAACCCGTCAACATCAAGAAAGGGCAGTTTCTTGCGCCCGCCGACATGCGCAACGTGGTTGACAAGGCGCACGAGACGGGCAACGCGCAGATCATGGTCTGTGAGCGTGGCGTGAGTTTCGGCTACAACAACCTGGTGTCTGACATGCGTGCGCTTGCCATCATGCGGGACACCGCGTGTCCGGTGGTGTTTGACGCGACCCACTCGGTGCAGCTGCCGGGCGGCCTCGGCGGCGCGAGCGGTGGCGAACGCCAGTTTGTACCGGTGTTGGCGCGTGCTGCCGTGGCGGCCGGTGTGTCGGGGGTATTCATGGAAACCCACCCGGATCCGGACAGGGCACTCTGCGACGGTCCCAACGCGTGGCCTCTGGCGGCGATGCCTGCGTTGGTCGAGCAACTGCTCGAGCTCGATGCGGTGGTGAAATCCCGGCCACTCGCGGAAGCGGCGCTGCTGGCGGATCCCCTGGCGTGACCCGCTGCCCTGTCACGAACCTTGCTGCTGCTGCCACACCTTTGACTGACGACGACCCACTGACTGGACTGCTGACATGACTGACATCGCCCGGATCGAGGCCCGCGAAATCATGGACTCTCGGGGTAACCCGACGGTGGAGGCGGATGTCACGCTCGCCAACGGAGTCGTTGGTCGGGCAGCGGTGCCCTCTGGCGCCTCGACCGGGTCCCGCGAGGCGATCGAGCTGCGGGACGGTGACGCCACGCGGTACCTCGGCAAGGGCGTGCGCCAGGCGGTCGCGAACGTCAACGGTGAAATCGCCACACGACTCGCGGGCCACGACGCCGATGACCAGGCCGGGCTCGACAACGCCATGATCGCGCTCGACGGCACCGACAACAAGGGCCGACTGGGCGCCAACGCGCTGCTGGCCGTTTCGCTGGCCAACGCCCAGGCTGCGGCCCGCGACGCCGGCCGCATGCTCTACCACCACCTCGGCGGCGACGGGGCGGTGCACCTGCCGGTGCCGATGATGAACATCATCAATGGCGGTGCGCACGCGGACAACAACGTCGACCTCCAGGAATTCATGGTCATGCCGGTCGGAGTCGACAGCTTCTCCGAGGCGTTACGCTGCGGCGCCGAGATCTTTCACGCGCTCAAGTCCGTGCTGTCGTCGCGCGGTCTGAACACCGCGGTCGGCGATGAGGGGGGCTTTGCGCCCAACCTCAGTTCCAACGAAGCGGCCATCGAGGCGATCCTCGATGCGGTCGAAAAAGCGGGCTACGCGATCGGCCGGGAGGTCTACCTGGCGCTGGACGCGGCGAGTTCGGAGTTCTACCGCGACGGCGTCTACGACTTGGCGGGCGAGGGAAAGCAGTTCACCCCGGAGGCGTTCGCCGAGTTCCTCGCCGGTTGGACGCGCCAGTACCCGATCATCTCGATCGAGGACGGCATGGACGAATCGGACTGGGGCGGTTGGAAAGTGTTGACCGACGCGATCGGCGACACGGTCCAGCTCGTTGGTGACGACCTCTTCGTCACCAACACCCGCATCCTCAAGCGGGGGATCGACGAAGGTGTCGCGAACTCCATTCTGATCAAGGTCAACCAGATCGGCACCTTGACCGAAACGCTCGACGCGATCGACACGGCGCACGCCGCGGGCTACACCTCGGTGACCTCGCACCGCTCAGGTGAGACCGAGGACGCGACCATTGCGGACCTCGCCGTGGCCACCTCGAGCAAGCAGATCAAGACCGGGTCGCTGTCACGCTCGGACCGGATCGCCAAGTACAACCAGTTGCTGCGCATCGAGCAGGCGCTCGGTGGCCGCGCGCAATACCCGGGCGCAGGCGCGTTCCGGCAGAAACTGGCATAATGTGCGCCGAGTGGAACTGACGAGTTGACGCCCGTGCGCGCCATGACCTTCATCGCCCTGGCCCTGATTGCAGGCTTGCAATACAAGCTTTGGTTCGGGCAGGGCAGCGTCCAGGAAGTGTGGCAGCTGCGCGACCAGATTGACGACAAGCGGCAGGAGACGCAGCGCCTGGTCGAACGCAATCGCGCGCTGTTCGCCGAGGTCAACGATCTCAAATCCGGGCTCGATGCAGTCGAGGAGATCGCCCGCACCGAACTCGGTATGATCCGCGAAGACGAAGTGTTCTTTCAGCTCCTGGACGACACCGCCGCGTCGGGTGAGTGACGCGACGCCTCGCCTTGAACCCGTGATCGCGCTGATCCTCGCTGCGGGACACGGTGCCCGAACCGGCGGGGAACGCCCCGAACAGTGCGCCGCGTTGCGCGGCAGCACGGTCATCGCCCACACCCTCGAGCACACCACGCGTTGCCCCGCGGCGTCGAACGCACGCTGGTGGCCTTTGCGCCGAACGACCCGGGCACCGTTGTGCGCCGGTGGCCGGGGGTCGAGACGGTCTCGGGTGGCGTCGATCGGGCAAGCTCGGTGTTGGCCCTGCTCGATGCGCTGGCTGACCAGCCTGCGACGAGCTGGGTGTTGGTGCACGACGCCGAGTGCCCGTGCGTCGCGCTCGCCGGTGTGCAGCGGCTTCTGCAGGCCGTGCGTGAATCGGACGCCGACGGCGGTACGCCCGCGTCGCCCGTGCGCGGCACGATCAGGCGGGTTGACGAGGCGCGACGGCGTGGCGGTGAGCGACGATACCTCGGCGATGGAACGGGCCGGTCACCGGGTGTTGGTGGTGGCGGGCCGGGATGACAACATCCCGGTCACGCGGCCCGGCGACCTCGCGCTGGCAGCGTCTATGCTCGAGCATCAAACCGACGAACCCGCAGGAGGCGCTCGGTGATTCGCGCAGGACACCGTTTTGACGTGCAGGCCCTCGGCCCGGGCGATCACCCGATGCTCTGCGGCGTGCGCGTGCCGTTTCACCCGGGATTCGTGGCCCACAGCGACGGTGACAAAGCCGTGCACGCCCTGGCCGACGCGGTCCTCGGCGCTGCGGCGCTTGGTGACATCAGCCAGCATGTGCCCGACACCGATCCGCAGTGGCGTGGCGCAGACAGCCGCATGCTGTTGCGCTCGGTTGTCGACCGCGTGGCAGACGTCGCCTGGCATGCCACAACGCCGACGTCTCCGTGGCTGCCAAGGCGCCCACGCGCGCGCCGCACACCGAGACGATGGCGGTGACCGTGGCGGCAGGCCTCGGCCTTGATCGGCGCTCTGTCACTGTCAAGGCCACCACCAGCAACCGGCTCGGTTTCAGCGGACGCGCCGGGGGCATTTCGGCGTTTGCCGTCGTGACCCTGCGCGAACCGGCTGCGTGATCGCGCGCCGAGCTGGGCGTGGGCCGCTCGCGTTCGACCCTGTCGGGCTCGAACTGAGCGCGGAGGAGCGCGACATGCTTGCGCATCCACTGGTCGGCGGGGTGATCCTGTTTCGGCACAATTACGCGGATCCGGCGCAGCTGCGGGCCCTGATCGCAGACTGCCGTGCCGCCCATGGCGTGCACCCGCTGGTGTTGGTCGACCACGAGGGTGGACGCGTGCAACGCTTTCGCGACGGTTTCAGCGCGTTGCCGCCCGCGGCGGCCCTGGGTTGGCTCCACGGCCGTGACCCGGACGAAGCGATTGCGACCGCCGCCGCGGTTGGCCGCGTCATGGCGCAGGAGCTTGCTGCGGTCGGTGTCGATGTCAATCTCGCGCCGGTGGTCGATCTTCAGGGCGGCGGTTCGGTGATTGGCAGCCGCGCCTTCTCGGCGGATCCGGCCGTGACCACGGCGCTGGCGGCCGCCGTCGTTCAGGGCATCCAGTCCGGCGGACTCGGTGCGGTGGCGAAGCATTTCCCCGGTCACGGTGGGGTCGTCGAGGACACTCACACGGCACAGGCCGTGGACCCCCGTCCCTGGGACACGCTGCGTGAGCGCGATGCGGCGCCCTTCGAGGCCCTGGTGCGCGCGGGAATTGACGGTGTGTTGCCCGCCCACGTCTGCTTTTCGGCGATCGATGACCGACCAGTGGGCTTCTCTCGACGGTGGCTGCAGGGCGTCCTGCGGCAGCAATTGGGTTTTGCCGGACTGATCATCAGCGACGACCTCAGCATGGCAGCGGCGGCCATGCCCGGAGGCATTGTCGCCTCGGCCGAGGCTGCGCTCGCGGCGGGCTGTGATCTGATCCTCAGCTGTCAACGACCTGGGGCCGTCGCCACGCTGTTGGACGGGTTGCGGGATGTCGGCGAGCAGGACGCCCGCGCGCGGCGCGTCGACGCACTGCGGCAGCGCTCGGCGAGTCGGGCGGCGAACGTTCACGTGGGCGACGCCGCGCGTATCCAGACGCTTGACCGTGCCTGGCAGGAGAGCGCGGCGACGCCCTAGCGCCGGTGCTGTCAGTGCAGCGTCAGG
Source organism: Pseudomonadota bacterium (assembly GCA_039196715.1). Lineage (NCBI taxonomy): Bacteria > Pseudomonadati > Pseudomonadota > Pseudomonadota bacterium. Next base: position 65,536 of record JBCCUP010000003.1, on the reverse strand, counting down.
GGCGGGGGCGGCGCGTCAGGCGGCGCGTCGTGCGCACTGTCACACCGGTCGCTCAGTGCGCGCCAGCGCTTTGCTTCGCGACGCAGGCAGCACCGCAGGCGCAGGGACTTCAGCGGGCAATCAAGGCAGCGTTCGAACGCGTCCGCGACGTCGCTCGCCGTGTCGTTGTCCGGGGCGTGGGCGTAGACACGGATCAGGCGCCGGGCGAGGCGCAGGTGGGCTGCAGTGTCGTCTTGGCTCATGACCGGCAGTGTACTAAAACCTGTTTAGGCGCGATGGTAGGCTAAACGAGAATGATTCGCAATGGGCATGCATGAGTCCGCACACACGCCTGGTCCGGCGGGGAAAACCTGGTGGGTGTACATGCTCGAAACCGACCGCGGTCACCTGTATACCGGCGTGTCGACCGATGTGGGCAAGCGCTTTGCCGCCCACACCGCGGGCCGCGGTGCGCGCTGTCTACGCGGTTGTGCGCGATTGACGCTGCGCTGGCAGGCCCCGATGCGCACCCGCGCAGAGGCGCTCAGCGTCGAGCGTCGGATCAAGACGCTGGCGCCGCACGCCAAGCAGGCGCTGTGGCGGTCGGCGCCTGACCGCGCGGCGGTGCTGCTGAGCCTCGCAGCACCGCGCTAGCGCCGGCTGACAGGGTGTGGCGGCGACCTAGACCCGATAGTAGTCGCGGTACCACTCGACAAAGTTGCCGATACCGACTTCGATCGGTGTGTCCGGTTTGTAGCCGACGTCCCGCACCAGGTCGCTGACGTCGGCGTAGGTGTCCGGCACGTCGCCCGGTTGCAGCGGCAGCAGGTTGCGCTTCGCCTCGATACCGAGCTTGTCTTCGAGCACGGCAATGTAACGCTCGAGCTCCACCGGGCTGTTGTTGCCGATGTTGTAGATGCGGTAGGGCGCGCTGCTGGTGGCGGAATCCGGGGCATCACCCTGCCACGCGTCGTTCGGCGTGGCGACGTTGTCCAGGGCCCGTTTCACCCCCTCGACGATGTCGTCCACGTAGGTGAAATCGCGTTTGTGCTTGCCGTAGTTGAAGACGTCGATCGGTTCGCCGGCGAGGATTTTTCGCGTGAACAGGAACAGCGCCATGTCAGGCCGACCCCACGGACCGTAGACGGTGAAGAACCGCAGGCCCGTGACCGGCAATCCGAACAGATGAGCGTAGGTGTGGGCCATGAGCTCATTGGATTTCTTGGTTGCTGCGTACAGGCTGACCGGGTGGTCGACGTGCTCGTGCACCGAGAACGGCATGTTTGTGTGTGCCCCGTACACGCTGCTGGTCGAGGCGTACACCAGGTGCTCCACGCCGTGGTGGCGGCAGCCCTCGAGGATGTTGAGGAAGCCGACGACGTTGGCGTCGATGTACGCGTGCGGGTTTTCCAGCGAGTACCGCACCCCGGCCTGGGCCGCGAGGTTAACCACGCGGTCGGGCCGGTGTTCGGCAAAGCAGCGCTCCACCGCCTCGCGGTCCTCGAGACTCGCACGAACCTCGGTGAAACCGGGCTTGCCGAATATCCGGCTGAGCCGGGCTTCCTTCAACGCGGGATCGTAGTAGTCATTCACATTGTCGATGCCGACGACTTCATCGCCGCGGTCGAGCAGCACGTGGGCGAGGTGTGAGCCGATGAAGCCGGCGCTGCCGGTGATCAGAACTTTCATGGTGTATCCGGGGAAGTGGGGTTAGAGGCGCGCGTCGACGTGTTCGCGGGGCAGCAGCGATTTCACGTCGTACAGCACGTGATTGGGTTTGCCGTGAGCACGGATACCGGGCGCCCCCAACTCGGCAAAGCGGCGGTGTCCCACCGCCAGCACGATGGCGTCGTAGTGCGCGGTGGCCGGTGTGTCGAGGAGGTCGATGCCGTAATCGTGACGGGCCTCCGCCGCGTCGACCCAGGGGTCGTGCACGTCGGTCTGTGCGCCGTACTCTTCGAGCGCGGCGACGATGTCGACCACGCGTGTGTTGCGCAGGTCCGGGCAGTCTTCCTTGAATGCCAGGCCCAAGATCAGCACCTTGGCGGCAACGGCACCAATGCCCTTGCCAGCCATGGTTTTCACCACTTGCTCGGCGATGTGTTGGCCCATGCCGTCGTTGATGCGGCGACCGGCGAGGATCACCGCCGGGTGGTAGCCGATCTCCTGGGCTTTGTGGGTCAGGTAGTAGGGGTCGACGCTGATGCAGTGCCCGCCCACCAAACCGGGCTTAAACGGCAGGAAGTTCCACTTGGTGCCGGCGGCGGCGAGCACGTCCTCGGTGTCGATACCGAGCTTGTTGAAAATCAGCGCGAGCTCGTTGATCAGCGCGATGTTGACATCGCGCTGGGTGTTTTCGATGACTTTCGCCGCTTCGGCGACGCGGATGCTCGGGGCCTTGTGCGTGCCAGCCGGAATCACGCTGCGGTAGAGCGCGTCGACGGTGTCTGCCACTTCGGCTGAGGACCCTGACGTGACCTTGAGGATATTCGTCACGCGGTGGGCCTTGTCGCCCGGGTTGATCCGCTCCGGGCTGTACCCGCAATGGAAGTCGGTCTGGTAGACCAGGCCGGACTCGCGTTCGAGCACCGGCACACAGTGTTCCTCCGTCGCACCGGGGTAGACGGTCGACTCGTAGATCACGATGTCGCCGCGCTTGAGCACGCGGCCGAGGGTTTCACTCGCCCGGGTCAGCGGAGTCAGGTCGGGTTGGTTCGCGCTGTCGATGGGGGTCGGGACGGTCACGATGTAGACCGTGCTGTCGGCGAGGTCGGCCGGGTCCGATGTGTAGCGCAGCTGCGTGCTGGTTGCGAGCTCGGCGGATTCGACTTCGAGCGTGCGATCGATGCCGCGTTCGAGCTCGGCCACGCGCTCGGCGGAGATGTCAAAGCCAGTCGTCGGGTACTGCTTGCCGAACTCCACGGCGAGCGGCAAGCCCACGTAACCCAAGCCGATTATTGCAATTTTTGCGTCGCTGACACGGTCGATCATGGTTTTGGGTGTCCTTACAGTCCTGTGTGCGTTGGACGTCACACGTCGGCGAGTGGGTGCCAAAGAAAACGGAGTTGCTCGACGCCGGGTGGGTGTTGCAGCAGCGTTAGCTTCCACTGCGACGCCGCTGAGGCGCGTTAACGGGTCTGAAACTTGTTAGCGTCCATTGAATGTTCAAGTTTAGATCGGTACGGAGCGTGCACCGGTCGTGTTGCGCGGTCGAAACACCCCCAATCCGGCAGGGTGTGAGTGACGTCACACTTTGTGGCTACGCACTCGATACAATGTGACCAAGTTGTCCAAGTTTTTCAGCGCGAAGGGGTAGGGAAGCGTGATCTCAGTGCGGGTGTCGGGTATGACCATTCGGGCACCGTTCGTGCTCTTCTGGTTACTCGAGTTCCTCATTTGCATGCTCGCTGTGATCATGGCTGTCACGGTGCGCTTCGTGGGCGACGCCGCAACCATCTCGGAGCAATTCGACTCCCCGCTGCTCTCTACAACCGCGTTTGGCGCGATCATGACCTTCTCGCTGGTGAGCTTCGGTTTGTACCAGTCTCACTTCCGTGGCGGGGCGCTCGGAGTGCTGTTGCGGATCGCGCTGGGCTTCGTCGCCGGCGGCGTCGCGTTGGCGCTCTTCTACTACATTGTGCCGTCTGCCTACCTTGGCCGCGGGGTCACGGCCATCGCGATGACCATCTCCTTTTTCGTCATCGGCACGCTGCGCCCGCTGTATCTGCCGATTGTCGAGCGCAAGAACCTCAAGCGTCGGGTGGCGGTGTTGGGCTGCGGTGAAGACGCCGCGACCATCGACCGCCGGCTCAAGCGGCGGGCCGATCGGCGCGGCTTCGAGATCATTCATTACCTCAATATCGAGGGCGCCAGCAGCGTTCTGGTCGAGCGCGATAACGTGATCACGCCACCGCCCTCGCTGCTGCACTATTGCCGCCAGCACGGTGTCCATGAACTGGTTCTGGCGTTGAACGATCAACGCGAAAACTTGCCCTCGGACCAGCTGATCGAATGCCGCCTGGCGGGCATTGATGTGATCGAACTGATTTCCTTCTTCGAGCGCGAGGCCGGCTTTCTGCCGCTCAATCTGGTGCGGCCGAGCTGGTTCATCTACGCCGGTGGGTTTCAATCCGGCCGCGCGTGGGATGCCGCGAAGCGTGCCGTGGACCTGCTCGCGAGCGGCGTGTTGTTGCTGATCAGCTTGCCTGTGATGGTGTTGACCGGGATCGCGATCCTGATCGAAAGCGGGCCGCGTGCGCCGATCTTCTATCGGCAGGAGCGCGTCGGCTTCGGCGGCCAGCTGATCGACGTGCTCAAGTTCCGCAGTATGCGTGTCGACGCCGAGGCCGCCGGCCAGGCCATTTGGGCTAGCGCGCAGGACGACCGAGTGACCCGGGTGGGCCGCGTCATCCGCGCGCTGCGCATCGACGAGCTGCCGCAGATTCTGAACGTGTTCAAAGGCGACATGAGCCTGGTCGGACCGAGACCGGAGCGGCCTGCGTTTGTCGAGGAGTTGAAGCAGACGATTCCGTATTACGCCGAGCGGCACCAGGTTAAACCCGGTGTCACTGGCTGGGCCCAGGTGAGCTACCCCTACGGCGCCTCCATCGACGACGCCCGGTGCAAACACGAATTCGACCTCTACTACGTCAAGAACCGCAGTTTGTTCCTGGACCTGTTTATTTTGTTACAAACCGTTGAGGTCGTGCTGTTGGGAAAAGGTGCGCGCTAAACTGCGTGCGCTCTTCGGGCTCGCGCGGTCAGGGGCGGTTTGCGCTGTCCGAGCCCTGCGCCCGCTGCTCGTGGACGTTTGCATCCCATTGTCGGGGCGTGGTGTTGGCCTTCTGCCACGCGGCGATCGCGAGCAAGGTGAACACGAAGAGTCCCACCACGGACACGACAACCGAGATGAACTTCAGCGCGCTCGCGGGTTTGCTCGTTTGGTAGAAGGTTTCGCTGGCGGCGTGCCGCCGGTTTTCCGGGTGACGCTCGGCCGGGCCCTCGGGCGCATCCCTGGGTGCGCTGGAACGGCTCTCGGGTTCGGGCGTCTCAGCGTGCGTAACAGACAGTTTTCCCGATTTGAGGGCATCGTCGAGCAATTTGTATGCGTTTAATACGTCCTGGAATTCCTGCTGCTTTTGCGGGCTCGCGTTTTCGCCGGCGCGATCGGGGTGCAGTTGCTGCACACGGCGCTTGTAGGCACGCCGAATCCGATCCCGGTCCGTGTTGGGTTCCAGGTGAAGGTGCTTGAACGCCGTGTCGAATTGGTCGCGCATGCTGTCGAATTCGAGAGTGGAAGTCCGGTGGTGACCGTTAGCCTAGCGGCCAACGCACGCGTTGTTGAACCCTCCGGGACGTGTACAGGGTACACAGGGGGGTTGCCGCTGGTGCAGAAACTGCTCCATCAGGGGCGGTGGCCCGCGACGGTTCACCAGTATGTGAATCATGCACGTCAATATTTTCCGTGGTCCGCCGCAAACAGTGTGGACCCGGTGGCTACGCCGCGCTGCGCGGTGATGCTGCGGCAAAAACCTGCCGCCGGTGTCGTGCCGGTGGTTGAAAGGAGATGACTGAGATGGCGATTGTGCGTCTAGCAACAATATTTGCGGTGGTGATGGCAGTGGCTGCGTGCAGCCAGGCGCCACGCCAAACGGAACGGCAGGTGCAACCGCCCGACGCGGCTGCGCCCACCACCAACACCGACGAGATCGACTTGTCCGAGCGTGGTGCCTACCTGATCGGGGTGGACGACACCGTGCGGGTCTCGGTCTGGCGCAACGAAGACCTCTCGGTCGAGGTGCCCGTGCGTCCCGACGGCTACATCTCCGTGCCGCTGATCGGCGAAGTCGCAGCCGGTGGCCGCCCCGCCTACGATGTGGCGCGTGACATCGAACGCAAGCTGTCCAAGTTCATCCGACAGCCGCAGGTGTCGGTGATCCTCACATCGCTGGTCAGCCACGAGTTCCTGTCCCGTGTGCGGGTGACCGGTGCGGTGCGCAACCCGATCTCCATGCCATACCGGCCGGGTATGACGGTGCTGGATCTGGTGCTCGAGAGCGGTGGCATCAACGAATTTGCCGTCGCGCAGCGGGCCAAGCTGTACCGCCGTCACGCCGACGGGTCGAACAAGACCTACTCGATCAAGCTCGGTAGCATCCTGAATGAGGGCGACCTGCGTTCTAACTACGCGCTGCAACCCGGTGATGTGATCACCGTGCCCGAGCGCAAGTTCTGATTCGGACGCTGTGGTTGTACTGGGCTTACCCACCATGACATTGAGTGAATCTGTCTGAGATGTTTACTGAAGAATGGATTGCGATGTTCAATCGCGAAATCATTGCTCGCCGCGGTGCACTCACCGTGGCGTTTGCGGTGATCGCGATTCTGATGCTCGTGCTGGGGTGGTTCTACAAACCGAAGTTCGAGTCCTCGGTGACGATCTTCGCCGACAACCAGAATGTCATTGCCCCGATCCTTGAGGGTGCCACTGCGCAGACCCAGGTGGCGGACAGCGAAGCCATCGCGCGGGAGATCATCTTCTCCCGTGACATCGTCGACGACGTGATCGTCACGAATGGCCTCGCCAAGGACGTCAACAACCCGACCCAGATGGAACTGGCGCGCATCGACCTCTACCGCCAGACCACGGTCAGCAACCTCGGCAGCAACCTCACGATGGTGTCCTACAAGGACGTCGATCCGGTGCGTGCCTACCGCGTGACCAAGCAGTTCGGAGATCGCTACGTCGAGCGCAGTGTGCGCGAGCAGACGCGCGAGTCGAACGACGCGTTCGAGTTCATCGAGAACCAGGTCGATATCTACCGTCGGAAGCTGGCCGCTTCGGAGGCGCGCTTGCGCGAGTTTCGCACGCGCTTTGGCGAGGGTGTCGCAGCAAACGCCGTCGACATCGACGAAGAACTTATCGAGCTCCGCCGCAACATCGACATCACCCAGCTCGAACTGAGCGAGGCGGAGGCAAGGCGCGCGTCGCTCGCACGTCAGTTGCAGAGCGAGTCGGTCACCGCAGTCAAGGATTTTCGCGAGTCGCAGTTTCAGCAGCAGATTGCGGGCATGCAGAACGAAATCGACCGGTTGCGACTCGATTACACCGACACCTACCCTGACATCGTCCGCCTGAAACAGCAGATCGCCGACCTGCGGCAGCTCGCAGCCAACGAGCGTGAAACCCGCTTGAGCGACGAGCAAGTGCAGGAACAGTCGTCGATCAACCCGGTATACCAACGCTTGCGCCAGCAGCTCTCCGGCGCGGAGACGGCGGTCTCCTCGTTGCGCGCCCGTTTGCAGCAGCAGCGCGCGCTGTTCGTGAAAGAACGCGAACGGGCGGCGTCGTCGAACGAGTTTGGCGCCAAGCTTGCGGATTTGCAGCGCGATTACCAGGTCGACCAGGAGATCTACCAGGAAATGCTGCGCCGGCGGGAGAGCGCGCGCGTGTCGATGAACCTCGACGAGAAACGCCAGGGCTCGGCGGTCAAGATCCAGGAGCCAGCCCAATTGCCGAACCTGCCCAAAGGCCTGCGTTTCCTGCACTTCGGCATTGTGGGCCCGATTCTCGCGATCCTGTTGCCGCTCGGCGCGCTGTTCGGCTTGCTCTACCTCGACCCGAAACTGCGCTTGCCCAGTGCGCTGCAAAACAACCTCGGGCTGCCGGTGCTCGCGGTCGTGCCACACGCCAGGGTCAAGGGCGAAATTGGTAACATTCTGACCAGCCCGCTGATCCTCGGGTCGGTGATTGCCGGCGTGATCGTGGTGTATATGCTTGCTGGTTGGATTCGCTGGACAGGTGGAATTCTCTGATGTCTTTCATTCGTAGAAATCGCTCGACCCAGCGTCCGACGGCGCGCGACGAACTCGCCGAGCGGCGCGCGCGCTTGCGCTCCAGTGGCCGCGACCTCGCGCGCATCAAGCGCCGGTCGGTCGCACACGACCCGGTGTCCACGTCGCGGTCGATCATGCTCATGCAAGAACCCCGGTTGTTCTCGCCCGAGCAACTCGACTTCATGAAGATCATTCACCCGCAGTCGCAGAACCGCCGCCTGGTCGACACGTTTCGCGAGCTGCGCACGCGGCTTCTCGGCCTGCGGCGCGGTGAGAACTTCAGCATGATGATCGCCTCGGTGTCACCCGAGGGCGGTGGCACCTTCGTGTCGATGAACCTCGCAGCGTCGATCGCCTTCGAGGACAGCAAGACCTCGCTGTTGGTCGACTGCAACTTGCAAAACCCGTATTTCCACAAGGTGCTGCAGCTTGCACGCCTCGATTCCGGCACAGGCCTGACGGATTACTTGTCAGACCCGAGCATCGGCATCGAGTCCGTGGTGCGGCCGTCCGGGATTCCACGCCTGCGCATCGTTCCGGTCGGGTCGAGCACGCAGAGCAGTGTCGAGTACTTCTCCTCGTCGACCATGCGGGCCTTTCTGGCCGAAGCGAAGCAGCGCTACAAGGACCGTTTCATCATCATTGATTCACCGAGCCTGGTGAGTTCGGCCGACGCGAAGATTCTCGCAAACCTCGCCGACTACATCGTGCTGGTGATTCCCTACGGCCGTGTCACGACGTCGCAGATTGTCGCAGCGTGTCAGGACATCGACCAACGCAAGCTGGTCGGAACCGTGTTGAACAACGAGCCGTTGGCGGAGCTGAGCTGAACCATGACCACTCCACGCGCGGTACCGAGTTGTGCAATCGCACTGGCACTCACGGTGTCTCCGGCGCTGGCCGTGGAATTCGATGTGTCCGCCGGCTACACCATCACTGACAGCACCAATCTCACCAACACCAGCCTTGAAGCGAGCCAGCAGGCTGTGGACCCGGAACCGATCGTGCCGGGCATTCGGCAGAGCGTTGACATCGCGTTGCGCGGCGAGCAACGTGCAGCGAAGCTCGACTACGACCTCGCGCTGTTTGCCGAGGGCACGACCTACGAAGACAATGTGCTGAGCGACCAGGTGTCCGGGCGCGGCGGCTTTCAGGCGGAGTACCGCATCCGACCGGCGACGGCGAAGTGGGTGCTGGCCGACTACTACTTCATCACGGCGGACGACCTCGTCGCCCTTGGGCAGGAGGATGAGCGCAACCAGTCCAACGCGGTGATCACGGGTCCTGTGCTGACCTACCGGATCAACAGCGTGGATTCGCTGAACGGCGAAGCCTTTTACCTGCACTTCTGGAACGAGAACGACCCGGACGAGGAGCTGTTGCTCGCTCGCACATCACTCGCGCGGCGGCTCAACGCACGCCAGACGCTAAGCGGCAACATCGAACACACGCAATTGCTCAACGCCGACCCGGGTGCGGGCTACGCCATCAACAACATCTTTGCTCGACTCACCAACCAACTGCCGCGGCAGGGTCTGTTCGAGACCGACCTTGGCGTCAGCTATAACGTGAGCGAAAACGACGACGGCAGCGACACCACCGATTCGGCGTTGTTCTTCCAACTGCGGGCCAACCAACGCCTGACGCGAAACTGGAGCGCGAGCCTGCAGATCGGTCGGAGCTACACCGATTCGGTGTTGTCGCAGCTCTCGGACGTGATCGCGGGTCAGGACGACACGCTCGACGACGGCAACGGGGTGTTTCTCGAGGACCTCGTTCGCCTCGATCTGAACCGACAGGGTGCCATCTGGGGCATGGGGGCGGGCTTCTCGTGGGCCGAGAACACCTTCGAAGACCCGGCAGACGACACCACAACCTATGGCGCGAACTTCGGCATCAACTACGCCGTGACCGGGCGGTTGGGTTTCTTTGCCAACGCGTCCTACGAGAGCCTCGAGTTTTCACCGTCCACCCAGGACCGTGAGGACGTCTCGGAAGAGGTCGAGGTCGGCCTGTCCTGGCAACACACCGTGGCATTCCGTTCGCGCCTCGGCTGGCGTGAGAACACCATCGAGAGCACCGGCGCCGACGGGCTCGGCCAGTTTGACGAAGAGGCGACCTGGTATAGCCTCACCTGGAACCCGCGGTCGCGCCTGGACCTGATCAACCAGTCTCGTCAGCAGCGCGCCCTGCAACCGGTGCTCTGATGTCCGATGCACCGGCATGAACATCCTCTCTGCGGTTGACGGCTTCTTCCCGAGCGCCGGCGGCAGTGAAAAGCAAGCCATCCTGATCGCGGAGAACCTCGTTCTGCGCGGGCACCATGTCGACTACGTCTGCCCCTGGCTGTTGGAACAGCAAGCGCAAACCGAATCGCTGAACGGCATCCGCTGCCAACGGCTCGGCTTTCTGCGTGTGCCAGGCTTGGCAAGTGTTACCTACGTGCTCAACGCTGCGTGGTTCCTGTTGCGCCACGGCAGACGGTACGACGTCATCCACGTGCACATGGTTGAAAAATTCGCGCTTGCGCTCGCGCTGGTCAAACCTTTTCTGCGCGCGCGCGTGCTGGCCAAGGTCGCCGGCGCCACGGAATTCGATGGCGGCGGCGTATTCGACACGCGCAACACCGGTTGGTGGGCCACCCTCAGACGGCGTCTGACGCTCAACATCGGTGTGTTCCAGGCGATCAGCCAGGACACCGTGGTGCGGCTGAACGCGCTCGGCTTGCCCGCCGACAGGATCCTGGCGCTGCCCAACGCGATCGACCTCAACCGCTTCACGCCGTCGGCGGCCTTGCACGCCGGCCCCGAAGACGGTCCGATGGTCGTCGTTTTCACCGGGCGCCTGGTGAAGGAAAAATCCCTGCCGGACCTGGTGCGGGCGGCTGCGGTGCTGCGCGAGCGCGGCGTCACCGACATCGAGTTTCGACTCGCCGGCGACGGCCCCCTGCGCAGCGAGCTCGAGGCGCTGGTCGCACGGTGTCATGTACAGGACACCGTGCACTTTCTCGGCGAGATCGACGCCGTGGACCGTTTCCTCTCCGAGGCCCATGTGTATTGTCAGGTGTCGTACATCGAGGGCCTCTCCAACAGCGTGCTCGAGGCCATGGCCAGTGCCTTGCCGTGCGTGCTGTCGCTGATTCAGGGCAACGCCGATTTGCTGCGAGATGGCAGCAACGGCCTCGGCGTGCCGGTCGGCGACCCTGAATCGATCGCCGACGCGCTGCAGCGGTTGCAGGCCGACCGCACCTGGTGCCGGGAGATGGGCACTGCGGCCCGCCGTGGCATCGAGGCGCGTTTCGGCGTCGAGCAGGTGGTCTCTGCGATCGAGCGCTGCTACCGCGGCGAGTCCCTTGCGCCCGCGCTCGAGTCCTCCTGACATGGGCGCGCGAGGCGAGCAACTGGCGGTGTTGATGTACCATGCGACCTACGGCACGTGCACGCCGCAGTCCGCGATCGAGGCCGCTGACAGACCCTACGCGGTGTCGGAGTCAGCCTTCGTCGCGCACCTGGTTGCCTTGCAAACTGCCGGCTACGGTATTGCCGACGTCAACGCAGTCGACACACCTAGGACCGAGCGGACTGTGTTGCTGAGCTTCGACGACGGTCATGTGAGCAACGCCCGTTTCGTTGCGCCAACGCTGGCGGAGCGCGAACTGAACGGCGTGTTCTTCATCACCACCGACTGGGTCGACGCACGCCCGCATTTCTGTGCCGCGTCTGACCTCCGCGAGATGCGCGCGCTCGGCATGCAGATCGGCAGCCACGGCTGCAGCCACCGGTTCATTGCTGACCTCGACGCCAGCGCGGCACGCGCCGAACTCGCTGACAGCAAGGCGATTCTCGAGGGTGTGCTCGGCGCTGAGGTCGACACGATCAGTTTCCCTGGCGGCCGCTGTGGTCGACGCGATGTGGAACTGGCCTTCGAACTCGGTTACCGCTGGGTGTACGGCAGCGAGTTCAAGCTTCACCGCTGGGGCCAGCGTGAATTGATCGGCCGACTGCCGGTGCGCGAGGGCATGGCAGCGGACACCGTGGTCGCGTTGTGCGACCCTGAGTCGACCCAGCACCGGCGGGCACGGCGCAATTCACTGTTGAAATCGACCGCCAAGCGGGTGCTTGGAAACGGGGTCTACGATGCGATCTATCGGCAATTTGCAACCTAAAATCGGCCGCGCGCCGGACGCAGGCGGCGAGACGCTCGAAGACGGCCCGCGCATCGGCCACGACCCGACGGCGGGTCTGGCATCGGTCGGTGGCCAAATCAAGCAGCGCCACGCCGCGACGGCACGCGAGATCGAGGACGAGGACCTCAACATCGAGCGGGTGTTCGAGATTCTGCGTTTCCTGATCGTGCCCGGTCTGTTCATGGGCGCGATCGTGCTGCTGCAAATCCCGATGCCCAAACTGGTGTTGTACGGCATCGCTGGGGCCATCCTCGGCTCGATCATCCTGCGTGCGCGCGAGCAGCCTGAAATCATTCTCGCGGTGTCCTTGCTCTACCTGCCGTTCGCCAAACTGTACGCGGTGTCGATTGCGCCGCTGGTGAACGGCACGAACATCTTCATTGCGCTGTGTCTCTTCTTCGCGTGGAAGAGCGCCAAGGAATCCGGCACGCCGTTTCTGCCGGCGATCAAGGGACGAAACCTGGTGTTGGCGTGGTGGGTCCTGAGTTGCGGTTCGATTGCGACCCTCGTCTTCACACCGGGCGCCTTGTCGTGGGTCATTGGCAACGAGCTCTCACAGGCGACGGCCTGGGTTGCCCAGGCCGGGTTTTACGTCGCGGTCATCGGCCTTGTTCGCACCCCGGGGCAGGCCAAGCGGATGGCGATCTACAGCATGATCGGCACCTTGCTGGTTGTCGGCCTGGGCGCCAAGGAGTGGGTGGAGAAGCGCGGCGCGTCTTCGATCGAAAAGGCACGTGTGGGCGGTACCTTCGAACAGCCGAACGATTTCGGTGGCTTTCTCGCCTTCACGACACTGCCGATCGCCGCCCTGTTGCTGTTCAATCTGACCAAGGTGCGCTATTGGGTGCTGGCGCCGTACCTGTTGTTGACCGCGAAAGTGCTGATCGCCACCTTCTCGCGCGGCGCCTACGTGGCGCTGGCGGCAGGCGGTGGGCTGCTCACGTATTTCCGTGGTAAACGGTTTCTTGTGCTTGCAGCGGTGCTCGGCGTTGGGACCTTGGCTGCATTTCCGTCGCTGATTCCGCAATCCATCATGGCGCGGCTCAACCAGACCACCGAAACTGGCCAACAGGGGCAGCTCGACCGCAGTTCGGAGATCCGTTTCATCCTCTGGGAAGCCGCGGGCAACATGATTGCTGAGAGCCCGATCCTCGGTAAGGGCTTCAAGGCCTTTCCGTACCTGAAGTCCCAGTACACACGGGAACAGGTGAAAGAGGGCGACCCGCACAGCATGTATTTTTACGTGGCCGCGCAGATGGGGCTGCCGGCCTTCTTCATTTTCCTGTCGATGAAAGCCATGTTCATGTGGATGGGCTGGCAAATTTACCGACGAAGCGAACAGCGCTTTGAACGGATACTTGGGGCGAGTGCCGCCTCGATGGTGCTTTGCCTCGCGTTGATCAACGTGTTCGGCTCACGCATGGTGAACCTGGAATTCACGGCCTATTTCTACGCCTACCTCGTGATCATGCAGGTGCTCTACACCAACCTGTTGCGGGTCGAGGCTAACCGTGGCGCTTTCGATCCTGCTGACCAGCCTGAGGTGGGGCGCAAAGAACAATTGGTTTCGGTGCTCGGTATGTCGCAGGACCCGGTGAGCCTGCGCAGCAAATTGGGTCGCCAAGCCACGGCGCGCACCGTGCGCGCGAAGGTCGGTTTGGACCAGTCGAAGGACCAGGAAAAGATAAAGCGCATAGGCCATGACGGCTCGGAGGCGTCGACCGACGACGGGGTACTGCACAGGGATGTGAAAATCGGCTTCAGACACGGTGCCCACAGTGCAGCAGATGCTGGCAGTCTTGATCCAGATAGAACGGCTAGACCGCACCCGGCGGCGGAGTCGCGCCGCGCGCGTCGACAGCGCCGGTGAGGCCCGATGACACGCGGTGGCGTGGAGCCCCGTGAACGACCGGGCGTTTGACTGACGCTCAGGGGGTTGCGCAGGCTGCGTGGATCGGCAACTCGACCACGTAGGTGTCGACGCGGTTCTCGCCGTGCCAATCGCTGCCGAACAGCAGCCGCGTGCCGCTCGGGCTGATGGTCACGTGCGGCTCGGCGAAGTAGCCGTTGTGCAAACGGGTGTTGTCCTTGCCGAAACTGCGGTGGTGGGCCACCCGGCAGTGTTGCGGGTTGGCCTTGTCCGCGTAGGTCAGGTAGATCTCCTGACCGGGCATCTTCTGGTAGCTGCCGATCAGATCCCGGCCGGTCTCGCCCACCGAGGAACTCGCGACCCAGCCCGGTGCCGCACGGGCCAGGGCAGAGTGGTGCGTGCTCGTCGCCGGGTAGCCGATGCCCTGTTCGGGCCCCAGGGCGATGAAACACTCGCCGGTTTCGAGGTTGTGTGCGACGACCTGACCGATGCTGCCGCCGCAGCGCTTGTCGGGTGCGTCGATGAAGCCGACGGCGAAGAACGCGTCGCTGCCGTCGGGCAGGCGACCGAGGGAGCTGTGTTCTTCCTGTGCGACGGCGAGAGAGCGCAGCTTGCGTTGTTTCACATCGAGCACGTCGCCCTGGTAGAAGTAGGTCTTCCCGGACGGCCCCGGCATCGGCGCCGAGTAGGCGTCGTAGCCGCGGGGGTCGTCGTCCGCGTCACCCACCCCGCTGGTGCCCACGCTCAGCAGCAGGCGTTCCTGCAGGTCGACGATGTAGGTCTTGGCAGCCGCGTCGCTGTAGCCGCCGCAGCGGAACCCCATGTACCGGCTGTCCCAGCTCGGCATGTGGACATCGCCTCCGCTGACGAGGTCGTTGCCCTTTGGGCACACCTTGTTGAAGTCCATCCACAGTTCGCTGCGGTGCTCCGACACGTGGTAGCGGTAGAGCTTGCGGTAGTAGGACTCGGCGTAGAAGAGGATGTCCGGGTCCGTGTTGTGCCAGAACACCTCTTCGAGGTCGGCGGGGTCGATATCGAGTGTGCGTACGTAGCGGTAGGTCTGGCCGTCGTACAGCCGGTGTTCACCGTCCCCGTCACCGGGCTGGTAATACAGCACCAGGTAGCTCTCGTCGGCGTTCCACGCCTGGATCGTGCTGTACACCGGCTTGTGGATCTCGCCCTCGGACGCGTCGGTGATGCGCCGGATCGTGGTGCCGAAGGTCGGGTCGGTCATCGCCTCGTACTGCGCGGGTCGCTTCTGGCGCAACATGCGGACCGCCCCGAACTGCGGTTCCACACCGGCGCACAGGTCGACGTACCGGGGCTCGTCGATGGTCGGGCAGGATGCCGCAGCCGCTGCGCCAGTGCCGTGCGGCGCGTGCGTTGTGACAGTGAACAGGGTGGGGGTCGCCGTGAGCAATGCGGCCACGGCCAGCGCGCGTTGGAGTCTCATGTCGTGCAGGTCGCTGTGCGGTCAGGGTGTGGAGCGGGACCTCGACAACACGTGCTCGACGGCCTCTGCTGCGTCAAACAACGCATCATCGGTGCCACTCGGGCCAATCAGGCTCAGTCCCACGCCACGCCCGATCGGCAGTGAGAGGGCACAGCCGTCCAGGTAGTTCGCGATCGAGGTGTAGACCAGTGCTCTGAGGTTCTGTTTTGCGAACAGGTCGTTGTCTCGTGCCAGCGCATCGATCGACGGCGGTGTGTTTGCCGTGGTGGGCAGCAGGTGGACCGTTTTTGGTGGTGTGTCAGCGCGGAAGGCGTCAGCGACGTGACGTCGCTCGGCGACCGTGCGGGCGTGTTCGGCAGGGTCGACATTGGCGCCGGCACGCAGACGCGCCGCGACGTTGGGGTCGTACTCGCCGCCCCGTGCGGCAAGGCGATCGCGGTGTACCAGCCAGGCTTCGTAGCCCGCAATCGGGCGCGACAGAAACGCCTCGGCCGCCTGCTCGAACGCGGGTGCCGGTTGCTCGACCACGGTGGCGCCGGCGTCTTCGAGCTGTTGCAGTGCGGCGCGGTAGTGCTCGGCCACGTCGTCGTCGAGCGGCGGCAGGCGATCGCCGACCGGCGCTATGAAGCGGAAGGCAGAGAGCGAAGCCGACGGCGCCGGCGCTGGCATCACGCCGCGCATCAGGGCATCGGCAATGCGGCAACAGTCGGCACTCTGCGCAAGCGGGCCGGGTGCGTCGAGTGTGGTGGACAGCGGAAAGACGCCGTCGCGCGACACCCGAGACTGACTGGGCTTGAGCCCGACGACGTTGTTCCAGGCCGCCGGGATGCGGCAGGAGCCCGCGGTGTCGGTGCCGAGCGACAACGGCACCATCTGCCGTGCAACCGACACACCTGCGCCGCTCGACGAGCCACCCGGGGCCCGCCGCTCACCGGGCCAGGGCGCGGCCTCCGGCGTGCCGTAGTGGGGGTTGATGCCAATGCCGGAGAACGCGAATTCGGTCATGTTGGTCGCGCCGACCGGTATCAGCCCGGCCTGGCGCAGGGCCGCGACCACGGTGGCGTCGTGTCGTGCGGGCGGGTCATCTCGTGTGGCCACGGCGCCGGCGTGGGTCACGTGCCCGCTGACGTCGAACAGATCCTTGACTGCGAACGGGATCCCGGCCCAGGGTGAGACCGCCTCGCCGCGCGCTCGCGCGTTGTCGACGGCCAGGGCCTCGCGTCGCGCCTCGCTGTCAAACCGACGCAGAAACACCGGGCCGTCGGGGGTGTCGGCCGCATCGATCCGCGCCAGCGCCGCCTCGACCAGATCGGCGGCCTGCACCTCGCCGCGCTGGAGTTGCTCGGAGAGTGTGCGGAGCGTGGCCCATGCAACGGCGTCTGGCATGACAGTGTCCCTGAAACGGAGTGGCGTTCTACGTGGCCCGCGACGCAAAGAGGGTGGCGATCAGGCCGGCGACAACACCGGTGGTGGTGGAGACAACGACCAGCGTGCTGGTCAGCGGTGACAAGCCGACGTCGAGGTCGAGCAGGTCGTGGATCAGGATGCCGACAAAAGTGGTGGGCACGGCGATCACCGCGATCGCGGCGAGCCAGCGACCGCGTGCCTGACAGAGGTAGGCCACGAGCAGGGCGGCGAGCACGCCGCAGACCACCAACCCGACCGGACCGGCTATGAGCCTAAGCACGGGACGGTTCTCCGGTGGCGCGCGCGCGCCGTTGCGCGGTCGCGACGCGTTGATCGATCGCGTGGGTTGCGTCGTCCTGCAGCGTGACGGCGCGCGGGTAGCGGGGCGCGCCGCGGTCGGCGATGACGGGGTGTGTCCAGCCGTCGGTGGTGGCGATGAAGCGGTCGAGCCCGTCGGCACCGAAGTGGCGCAGAAACCCGGCCATCACGCAGTCCACGTAGCTTTGCAGCAGACAGCCTGATGCGTCGGGCTCGGCGAGGTGGTCGCTCAGCCACACCCAGGGGGTGTCGCCATCAGGCAGCGCCGCGCTGAGCGTATCGAGCGTCAGCGGGTGCGGGCTGTAGCCGGACTCGCGCTCGACCAGCACCGGCGCCAGTGTGGCGGTTTCACGGATCAAGACGCCATCGACCGCGCCGTCGGGGTCGGACACCAGCGAGAGCGCGAACCAGGCTGGGTCGCGCGGAATCGTGTGACCCCAGCACCGTCGCCAGCCGCGCACCGTGACGGTCTGCCACTCCGTGCCCTCGGGCAAGGTGTGGTCGTTGACCAACGAGCCGTAGCCGAAAAACCACCGCGATACCGTCACCCGCCCTGTGCTCCCAAGCCCGCCTTCGATTGCGTTTCAGTCTATGTCAATTTGTCGCGGCAATGCATCGGCGACGGCGTTGACACCGGGCTCGGCGTGGCACGCACGGCCAAGCGACTTGTGCACAACAGCCGGTTGGCCCAAATTCAACGGCCGTCGGACGCGTTTTCAGGTGAGGTGCATGCTGAGGATGGAGCTCACACGGTCGCGTTGTGCGTTCACGCTCGCACTCCTGCTAGGGGGGGCGTGCGGGCCGTCGTTATCGTTCGGCGCGACGGCCGGTGACATCGGCGGCGAGCTCGCGTGTGAGGTCGCCGAACAACTGGTGCTCAGCTTGCCGCGCGAACCGCTGTACGCCCGTACCCAGGGGCAGTGCACCGTGTCTGCGACCCTCGGCGGGACGCGCTACCTCGACGCGGGCTGCAGTCAGCCGGTCGACACGGCGGTGGTGCCGATGGCCCGCTACTGCGCCGAGCTCGGTGTACCCGGTGTGCTCGGCGACGCCACCGACCTGCCGGATACCGTGCAAACCTGGCTCAGCACACCGGGCACGCGCATGCCATTGACGTTGCCCGGGTTGCGCGACAGTGCCGAGCCCTACCTTGGGCGTGTCGCGTACCGCAGCGTGTCGCGCGCCGACGGGGACGACGTGTGCGCGCTCGAGATGCGGGTGTACACCGCGCGGCCGGGCGCGCGGGCGCAGCCGGCGGTGATCGCCTTTCACGGTGGCAGCTGGTCGGCCCGTCGGACGGGCTACCCCGGACTCGAGAGCCTGATCGCACACTTCACCGACCGCGGTCTCGTGGTCTTCGCCCCGTTCTACCGTCTGGCCGGAGACGAGGACGGTCCGGCGGCGTGTCGCGGCTGGCTCGCCGAGGACATCCTCGCCGACGCCGAGGCCGCGCTCGATTGGGTGCAAACCCACGGCACGCGCTACGGCGCGGCAACCGGGTCGCCCGTGCTGTTTGGTCAGTCGGCAGGCGGCTACCTCGCCGCGTGGCTGGCGGTGGAGCGTCGCGCGTCGGTCGCGGCTGCGCTGCTGATGTATCCGCCCACCGATGTCGCGGACTTTGCGTCTCAGGTGGCGTCAGGCCGGTACGGCAACGACGACGGGGTGCGCATCCTGGAACGGTTCCTGGGTGTGCCCGCCTCAGACTGGACGGTGAGCTCGCCGCGGCTGCAGCGGCTGTCGTTGGCGAACCGGGTGGCCGAGGGTGCGCCGGTCGCACCGCTGCGCGCCGTGCACGGCGGTGCCGATGCCCTGGTGCCGGCCCGGCAGTCGCGGCTGCTCTGTGCGGCGACGCGCTCGCGGACGCAGTGGCTGTCGGTGCACGATGCACTGGAGGCGCCGACGCTCACGGCGCGGCGCGAACGCATCGCGTGCGGCCAGGGGGGCCAACTCGACCTGCTGCGTGGCGCGGACCACGCGCTCGAAGTGTGTGTGCCGGGCCTTGCGTGTCAGGCCGGTGACCTGCTCGATGCAGTGGTGGCCCGAGACGCACTGGCCGACGCCTACGATTGGCTGGCGGCGCGCGCGGAGGCGGCGATCGACGCCCCCGTGCCCCCGCCGCCCGGGCCGGGAGGCGACGGGTCGGGCACCGACCCGGGCGGGGTCGAGGGCGACGACGCTGACGTGACCGACCCGGTGGACAGCGACCCCGACCCCAGTGCCGACAGCGCGTCGGCTGGCGGCGGTGGTGGGCTGGGCGTGTGGTTGATCGGCTGGCTTTTTTGCGTCAGGCTCATCCGGCACCGGTGCGCCGGCACCGGCACCGCACTTGCTTACAAGACTGTCATGCACACCGCGCAGAACCGAGGGCGCAGCCATGCCAAAAAAAGCGACCGTGTCGCGCATCGAACCGGCCATCACCGTGGCTGACGCCGATCAGTACGATCTGGTGATTGTCGGCAGTGGGCCCGGCGGGCGCCGGGCGGCGATCCAGGCGGCCAAACTCGGGCGCCGTGTGGCGGTGATCGAGAAGAGGCGGCGCGTTGGTGGCGTGTCCGTCCACACCGGCACGATCCCGAGCAAGACCATGCGCGAGACCGTGTTGAATCTGACCGGGTGGCGGGAACGCGAATTCTACGGGCGCACCTACCGGGTCAAACAGAGCATCACGGCAAGCGACCTGCTGCACCGGTTGCGCCGGACGCTGGACCACGAAGTGGAAATCCAGGAGCACCAGTTCATGCGCAACCACGTCGACACGGTGTGCGGGGTCGCGCGATTTGTCGACACGCACACGCTCGATGTCGGCCAGGCGGATGGCAACACGCGGCGCTTGCGCGGCGAGAAGATCCTGCTCGCGGTGGGCACGGAGCCGTTTCGCCCGGACAGCATCCCTTTCGACGGCTCGACCGTCATCGATTCGGATGAACTGCTCTCACTTGATCGTATCCCGGCCTCGCTGACAGTCATCGGCGCCGGCGTGATCGGGGTCGAATACGCGACGATCTTCAGCGCGTTGGATGTCAGGGTCACCTTGATCGACCCGCGCTCGGACGTGTTGGGATTTGTCGACCACGACATCGTCCAGTACCTGTTGCACGACTTGCGCGAACGCGGCGTGACCCTGCGACTGGGCCACACGGTCGACAAGGTGACACGCGATGCCGAGGGCCGCTGCATCTGCCACCTCGGCGGTGGGCGCATCGCCTCGAGCGACATGGTGCTGTTTTGTGCCGGGCGCATGGGCGCCACCGGTGCGCTCGAACTGGACAAAGCCGGTCTTGAGGTCGACCACCGAAATCGGCTCAAGGTGGACGAGTTCTACCGCACCGACGTACCGCACATCTACGCGGTGGGCGACGTGATCGGGTTTCCCTCGTTGGCATCGTCCTCGATGGAGCAGGGGCGTCTGGCCGCCGCGCACGCGTTTGACAACAAGGCGCCGGAACCGGACAAACACATACCCTACGGCATCTACGCGGTGCCCGAGATCAGCACGGTCGGGATGTCCGAGCAGGAAGTTGCCGAGCGGGGGATCCCCTACGAAGTCGGCACGGCACGGCTGCGCGAGACCGCGCGCGGTCAGATCATGGGCCTCAACAGCGGCATGATGAAATTGATCTTTTCCATCAAGTCGCACCGCTTGCTCGGCGCGCACATCGTCGGCGAGGGCGCGACCGAGCTGATCCACGTTGCGCAAGCGGTCATGGGGCACAAGGGCAAGCTCGACTACTTCCTCGAGAACACGTTCAACTACCCGACCCTCGCCGAGGCGTACAAGGTCGCGGCACTCGATGCCTGGAACCGCATGCCGCGGGACACGTCGGGCGCGGACACCTGAGCGGCGCCCCCGACGGCTGAGCCTCAGCTGGCGTTGTCGGCCAGCGTGCCGAGGATCAGCTGCCGCACCGCGTCGGCATCCGCGCCGAGCGCCGCGCGGTGCACCGGTCGCCCCTGCCACCACGGCTGATCGTCGAACGCCCCCGGCGTGGCCAGCAGGGTTTGGCCTTCGGCCACGCCGTCGGTGCACACCCGGATGGCCCCCGGCTCGGTGGTGATCACGGACGGGTCGACCACTGCCGCCACCGCGAGCGCGTCGTGTGCAGCGCAGACCCGTTCACCGAACCGCTTGGCGTAGAAATCCAGATAGAACTGGTGGACGTCGTTCAGGAACCCGCCGACGCGGGGCGCCGCTGCGGCACACGCGTCGAAGAACGCCTGGTCGAGGCGGACCTGGTGCGTCGCATCGAGCCCGACCATCGTCACGTGCCAATCGGCTGCGAACACGACGTCCGCCGCGTGTGGGTCCTGCCAGATGTTGGCTTCGGCGACAGGGCTGCAATTGCCGGGCTCGTGCACGGCACCGCCCATCAGCACAACCCGCGTCTTGTGGGCGATATCGGGTGCGAGCTTCAGGGCCAGTGCCAGATTCGTCAATGGCCCGACAGGCACCAGTGTGATGTCGTCGGGTGCCGAACGCACCTGTTGCACAATGAACTCGGCGGCACTGAGGTCCAGCGCCTGACGCACACTCGGCGCGGGGTGAGTGTTACCGAGCCCGTCCTGGCCGTGCACGAAATCCGCGTACCCGCGCGGTGGTATGAGCAGCGGCGTGGCCGCGCCCGCGGCGACGGGCACCGTACTCTCGGCCGTGTCCGCGATGCGCAGTGCATTGTCGGTGGCGAGCGACACCGGCACATTACCGAAGACCGTGGTCAAGCCGAGGACGTCGAGTGCCGGGTGCGCCAGGGCAAACAGGATGGCCAGGGCGTCGTCGATGCCGGGGTCGGTGTCGATGATGATTTTCTGGGCCATGGTTCAGTGTCTCGCGAAGTGGCTCACGGCGTCCGCAGTTGGAATCGACACGGCAGCACCTGCCACACTCACGCACAGCGCGCTGGCGAGAGCGGCCCGCTCGAGTGCGGACACGCGGTCGAGTCCGGCTGACACACTTGCGAGGTAATAGCCGATGAACGTGTCGCCGGCCGCGGTGGTGTCGATCGCTTTCACTTTTCGGGCTGGCACGAAGATCTGGTCGCCTCGGCTTCGGTACTCGGCACCGTGTTCGCCGTGCGTGATCAGCAGGTCCACCTGCGCTGGCACCGCGTCGCCAAGGGTTGCCCGGAGCGCCTCGAACTCACTGCCATTCACGATCAGCAGGGCGATGTGGTCGAGCATGGCTGCAGCGGTTTCGGCGTCAAACGGGGCGGGGTTGTAGGCGACGGACAGGCCGCGCGCGCACGCGGCGCGTGCCGCGTCCTCGACGCCGTTGGTCTCGTTTTGCAACAGCAGCCAATCGCCAGCGGCGGCCGAGCCGAGGTGCGCTTTCAAGGCGTCCACGGACACGCGCGCATTTGCGCCGGCTTCGATCAGGATGCAGTTCTCACCGCTGTCGTCGACCTGAATGATGGCGTGCCCGGTCGGTGTGTTCACGGTTGCAATACCGCTGACATCGACGCCGCTGGCCTGCAGTTCGTCGAGCGCCCACTCGCTGCCGTGATCCACTGCACCGATGTGGCTGACTGGCGCACCTGCCCTGGCCAGTGCAAGCGATTGGTTGGCCCCTTTGCCACCGAGAAAGCGGTGGTACGACGTCACCGCACGGGTCTCGCCCGGTTGCACGAAGTGCGCAACGCGGTAGACGTGGTCGATGTTGACGGAGCCGAAGTTGTAGACACGCATCACACGGTGAACCTGTGTCAGGGGCCTGCTATTTGAGCAGCACCCGGGATCAGCGTCCAGTCGCGTACGGCGGTAGGTTGCGCCGGAGCGAACGCACCAGAAAACGCAGCGGGTGAAGCGGCCGCAGCGCCGCCCGTTCTGCACCGTAGACCGCCGACGCGAGCAGGTCGGCACACCAGAGGGCCGACGTGATGCCGCGCCCGCCGAGTGCGCCGAGCACATAGGCGTCGCGCTGGTAGATCGGTTCTCCCGCGGGCGGTTTGCCGTGTCGCAGCGGCGCGAAGTGTGAGGCTGTCGCTGCCATGTCGGGCAACGGACCCACCAGTGGCAACCGATCGGGTGTGTGCAGGCGTGCCACAACACGGTGGTCGCTTGCCCCATCGACGAGCGTGGCAAAGCGCGACGGGAGACCCGCGAGCTGGGTCTTCAGCGGTTCGCTGTTGCGCCAATGGCCGCCGTAGACGGCGATGCCGTCCGCCGTCGGTGACAAGGACATAGGGCCGAGCAGGGATGCACGGGGCCGCTGCGCTGACGGTGTCGGGGCGTGCTGGATCGATACGCCGGTTGTGCGGTGCAGCGCGCGTGCGAGCGTCGGCGCGAGGGTGTCGAGAGCGGGGCCGGTGGCCACAACGGCGGTGGGCGCCCGCCCGATCACCTGTCCCGCGGTGTCGAGCGCTGCCCAGTTCGACCCGTTTCGCTGCAGTGCCGCCACCGTGGCGTTTTGCCTCAGTGTGATCGCCGGATGAGCGAGCAGGGCGGCACAGAGCGCGGCCGGGGCGAGTGTCAAGGCGTCGTGCAAAAAAAACCCGGCGCGGGCGTCAAGCCCGAGACGTGCACTCGCGCTGGCCGCGTCGAGGAGGGTCACACCGTGTGCGCTGCAATCGAGCTCGTGGGCATGCTCGGTTTCGACGTGCGCGCCCGCCAGACAGCAGAGGTTCGGGCGGTCGAGATCGGGGTGCAACACCAGGGATCGGCGCGCGTGTTCGCTCGCGCGGCTGTAGAACGTGGCGAGCGGATCGTGGCGACTCCGCGCCAGCACCGGTCGTACGACGGCGCGCGGGTTGCCGCTGGCACCGCGTGCCGGTTGGTCACCGGCTTCCAGCACCCTGACCTCGCTGCCGCGGTCGGCAAGGGCCCGTGCGATCGCGGCACCGGCGATGCCGCCGCCGATGACCAGCGCGGCCCGGGGATCGCCGGACGGCGGTGTGGTCAGTCCCGACTCAGTGGCGTGCAAGGCCGTAGCGGTTTTCGACGTAGGCCTCGACAAGCTGCTGAAACGCCTCGGCTCCGAGGGTGTCCGCGGTGTCCGTGTTGGTCATCGACTGCACCACCGCGGGGACGTCACCACCCAGCGTGACGTTGCCAATGCGTACAGCGTGCCCTTTTCGGCGAGTCATCTTGATATTCTGTCAGTCGGGCGCATTACTTTGGTGTAGTTTACGGGATGACGGCGCGGCAAACAGCCACGCCGACAACGCCGGCTGCCGCGCAGCGGGCACCCTCCCACTGAGTGCACGGTGCGCTGAGAAGTGAGCACGGGACCATGACCGAGGAATCGCCGCAAGCGCTGTTGTCGGACCGCGAGGAGGCCATCCTGCGCGCGCTGGTCGACGAGTACATCCGCGAGGGCGCACCGATCGGCTCACGTACCCTGAGCAAGCGCTCCGGCATCGCCCTCAGCGCTGCCAGCATCCGCAACGTGATGTGCGACCTCGAGGAACTCGGCCTGCTGCGTGCGCCGCACACCTCGGCCGGCCGGGTGCCGACCGAGCAGGCGTACCGGTTGTTCGTCGACCGCATGGTCCAGTACCAACCGCTTGAGCACGCCAGCGTGGACGCGTTGCGCCAGCACCTCTCGGCCGACCTGAACCGCGAGCAACTGATCGCCCGTGCGTCCGAGTACCTCTCGGGAATGACCCATATGGCGGGGCTGGTGTTTGCCCCCCGGCCGGCCGAGGAGACCCTGCGTCAGATCGAATTTGTCGCGCTCTCCGAACAGCGCGCACTGGTGATCCTGGTCACCAACGACCACGACGTGCAGAACCGCGTGGTCAGCCTCGACCGCGACTACTCGGCTGAGGAACTGGCCGCCGCCGCGCGCTTCATCACGGCGAAGTTCGGCGGGCTGAGCTTGCACGAGGTGCGCAAACGGCTGCTCGACGCGCTCGAGGATCTGCGCGACGACATGGCCTCGCAGATGGAGCACATGATCACCGTGGCGGGCCAGGTGCTGGCCGCACCCGACCGCGAAGCCTCGGGCGACTACGCGGTCGCGGGCCAGACCAACCTGATGGGCGTCAACTCGGCGTCGGACGTCGAACACCTGCGCACGCTTTTCGACACCTTCAACAACCAGCGCGACATGTACCACCTGTTTGAACGCTGCATGGGTGCCGACGGCGTTCGGGTGTTCATCGGGGCCGAGGCCGGCCACGAGGTGCTCGACAACTACAGCCTTGTCAGTGCCCCCTGTGAGGTCGACGGGGAGGTCCTCGGCATGCTCGGTGTGATCGGTCCCACCCGGATGGCGTACGACCGCGTGGTACCGGTTGTCGACGTGACCTCGAAAATCCTCGGCGCGGCCTTGAATTCCAACCGCTGATCCCCATGCTTGGCGCAATCTCGGTGCACCGGCACCGCGTGCGGCGGTGCGCGGCGTTTCGCGTGCCGTCCACCCGCAATTGCCTTGATGGAGAGCGCCATGGCGTCGCAATCACCTGATCCTGAAAAACCTGCTGAGGCAGCCGACGACCCGATCGAAAAGCCGGCTGACCCGGCTGACCCGGCTGACGGCAGCCCTGCCGGCGACGCCGTCTCAGCCGACGCCGAGGTCGACGCTGGCGAGGAGGTCGACGCGTCTTCGGACGCTGACACGCCGGAGGCGATCGACTGGCAGGCACGCTGCGAGGCGGAGGCGGCGCGCGCGGATGAGCAGGCCGCGCTGGCGCTGCGGCTGCACGCCGACATGGAGAACTTGCGCAAGCGCTCGGCACGCGATGTCGAGAACGCGCACAAGTTTGCGCTCGAGAAGTTCGCCAACGAGCTGTTGCCGGTGCGCGATAGCCTGGAAATGGGTCTGGAAGCCGCCCAGCAGGACGACGCTGACCTCCAGCGCATCCAGGAGGGCACCGATCTCACCTTGAAGATGCTGGTGTCGGCGATGGACAAGTTCCAGCTCGTCGCCGTCGACCCGACCGGCGAGGCCTTCGACCCCGAACGACACCAGGCCATGACCCTGCAAGAGAGCGCGGAGCACGCGCCGAACACGGTCCTCGCGGTCATGCAGAAGGGCTACACGCTCAACGACCGGTTGCTGCGGCCGGCCCTGGTCATGGTTTCCAAGGCGGCGGACTCAGGTGCTTGAAAATACAGGCACAGTCCCCACGTTCACTGACATCTAACAAGGCCGCCACCCGCGGTCGCACAGCTTCCTGGAAAAGGTTGAAAACATGGGAAAAATCATCGGTATAGATCTCGGCACCACGAACTCGTGCGTGGCCGTGATGGAAGGCAGCGCACCGCGCGTGATCGAGAACTCCGAAGGTGACCGCACCACCCCGTCGGTCGTGGCCTTCGTCGACGACGAGGTCCTGGTCGGCCAGCCGGCCAAGCGCCAGGCGGTCACGAACCCGGCCAAGACGCTGTACGCGGTCAAACGTCTGATCGGGCGTCGGTTCGAGGACAAGGAGGTTCAGAAAGACATCGAGCTGGTCCCGTACACCATCACCAAGGCGGACAACGGTGACGCCTGGGTCGAGGTCGACGGCAACCGCATGGCCCCGCCCGAGGTGTCCGCCCGTGTGCTGATGAAAATGAAGAAGACGGCCGAGGACTACCTGGGCGAGAGTATCTCTGAAGCGGTCATCACCGTGCCGGCGTACTTCAACGACAGCCAGCGCCAGGCCACCAAGGACGCGGGCAAGATCGCCGGACTTGAAGTCAAGCGGATCATCAACGAGCCCACGGCCGCGGCGCTCGCCTACGGCATGGACAAGAACTCCGGCGACAGCAAGATCGTGGTCTACGATCTCGGCGGCGGCACCTTCGACGTCTCGGTCATCGAAATCGCGGAGATCGACGGTGAGAAGCAGTTCGAAGTGCTCTCGACCAACGGCAACACCTTCCTCGGTGGCGAAGACTTCGACAACCGCTTGATCGACTACCTCGTCGACGAGTTCAAGAAGGATCAGGGTTTCGATCTGCGCGGCGATCCCCTGGCCATGCAGCGCCTCAAGGAAGGCGCCGAGAAGGCCAAGATCGAGTTGTCGTCCGGGCAGCAGACCGACGTCAACCTGCCGTACATCACGGCCGATCAGTCCGGTCCGAAGCACCTCAACATCAAGATCACCCGGGCCAAATTCGAGTCGCTGGTCGAAGACCTCGTGCAAGGCACGATCGAACCCTGCCGGATTGCGCTCAAGGACGCGGGCATCAAATCGTCCGAGATCACCGACGTGATCATGGTCGGCGGACAGACGCGCATGCCGATGGTCCAGGACGTGGTCAAGGATTTCTTCGGCAAGGAACCGCGGCGCGACGTCAACCCCGATGAGGCGGTGGCCCTCGGTGCGGCGATCCAGGGCGGTGTGCTTGGCGGCGACGTCAAGGACGTGCTGCTGCTTGATGTGACGCCGTTGTCGCTCGGTATCGAGACACTCGGTGGCGTGATGACCAAGTTGATCGAGAAGAACACCACGATCCCGACCAAGGCCCAGCAGGTGTTCTCGACGGCCGACGACAACCAGAGCGCGGTCACCGTGCACGTGTTGCAGGGCGAGCGCGAGCTTGCCCAGGGCAACAAGTCGCTCGGCAAGTTCGACCTGACCGACATCCCGCCGGCGGCGCG
Organism: Pseudomonadota bacterium; assembly: GCA_039196715.1. Taxonomy (NCBI): domain Bacteria; kingdom Pseudomonadati; phylum Pseudomonadota; species Pseudomonadota bacterium. Next base: position 37,962 of record JBCCUP010000003.1, on the reverse strand, counting down.
CGGTGTACCGCAGATCGAAGTCGCCTTCGACATCGACGCGAACGGCATCCTGAACGTGTCGGCGAAGGACAAGGCCACCGGCAAGGAGCAGTCGATCGTGATCAAGGCCTCCTCGGGCCTGTCGGACGACGAAATCGACAAGATGGTGCGCGACGCCGAGGCGCACGCGGACGAAGACCGCAAGCTGCGTGAGATGGTCGAACTGCGCAACCAGGCTGACAACCTGATCCACGGCACCGAGAAATCGCTCGAGACACTCGGCGAGCAGGTCACCGACGACGAGAAGGCGGACATCCGTTCCAAGATCGACGCCTTGCGCGCGTCGCTCGACGGCGATGACAAGGACGCGGTCACCGCGGCCATGGAGGCGCTGTCAGCGGCGGCAGGCGATCTCGCCCAGCGTGCGTACAGCAACGCGGGCGCAGCAGACCCGGCAGCTGACGCGGCACCGGGCGAGCCCGGCGGCAACGCGGCATCGGACGACGCCGTCGATGCCGAGTTCGAAGAGGTCAAGGACGACAACAACAAGTCGGCTTGATCCCGACCGTCGCGAGTCTGAACCGGGGTTGCATCTGAGCGCCCCGGTTTTTCTGTTTACAGGTAGTCAGGTATGTCCAAACGCGATTACTACGAGGTGCTCGGCGTTGCCAAGGGCAGCGACGAGGCCACGCTGAAGAAAGCGTACCGCCGATTGGCCATGAAGTATCACCCGGACCGCAATGCCGGCGATGACACAGCGGAGGCCAAATTCAAGGAGGCGAAGGAGGCCTGGGATGTCCTGAGTGACGAGCGCAAGCGCGCCGTGTACGACCAGTACGGCCACGCCGGCCTCGAAGGCGGCATGGGCGGCGGCGGCGGTGCGGGCGGCTTCAGCGGCGACTTCGGCGACATCTTCGGCGATGTCTTCGGCGACATCTTCGGGCAACGCGCTGGAGGCCGAGGCTCGCGCGCATCGCGTGGATCCGATCTGCAATACAACCTCGACATCGCACTCGAGGACGCGGTGCGCGGCACCGAAGTCAAGATCCAGGTGCCAACGCTGGTGGAGTGTGATACGTGTGATGGCAACGGCGCTGCACCCGGTACGAGCCCGACAACCTGCACCACGTGCAATGGACTGGGCCAGGTTCGAATGCAGCAGGGCTTTTTCTCTGTGCAACAAACTTGTCCGACTTGCGGCGGCACCGGAAGAGTCATCAAAGATCCCTGTGCCCCTTGCAACGGACGCGGACGCATCCAGGAGAACAAGACGCTCTCGGTCAAGATTCCCGCCGGTGTCGACACCGGTGACCGCATCCGGCTCAGCGGCGAGGGCGAAGCCGGGGAGCGCGGTGGCCCGACGGGCGACCTCTACGTCCAGATCCGGGTCCAGCCGCACGACATCTTCGAGCGCGACGGCGCGAACCTCATCTGCAGTGTGCCGATCAACATGGTGACGGCCTCCCTCGGCGGCGAGCTCGAAGTGCCGACGCTCGACGGCCGTGTGAAACTGAAGATCCCGGCCGGCACGCAGAACGGCAAGCTCTTTCGCTTGCGCGGCAAGGGTGTGAAGCCGGTGCGCGGTGGCGCTGTCGGCGATCTGATGTGCGAAATGCGTGTGGAGACGCCGGTCAACCTCAACGCCGAGCAGCGCGAATTGCTCGAGAAGCTTGGCGAGTCGCTCGGCGGCGACCGGCACAGTCCGGAGCACAGCAGTTGGATCGACTCGGTGAAGTCTTTCTTCGAACGCAGCTGATTCAGGATGGACGCGAGCGACTGGCAGGCGCGCTTCGGTGGCATCGAGCGCGTCTACGGCGCGCACGCGGCCGACCGGATCCGGTCGCTGAGTCTGTGCGTTGTGGGCCTCGGCGGCGTCGGGTCCTGGGCCGCCGAGGCGCTGGTGCGCACCGGCGTCGCGCGGATTCGGCTGGTCGACCTCGACGACGTCTGTGTGAGCAACACCAACCGCCAGTCACACGCGCTCGGCGGCACGGTGGGCCAGTTCAAGGCCGAGGTGCTCGCGGCGCGCCTGCGTGACATCCACCCCGGCTGCGACGTTGAAGCGCTCATCGATTTCGCCACGCAGGACAACCTCGACACCGTGCTGGCTGCGCCACTCGACGGCGTGCTCGACTGCATCGACAGCGTGGTGGCGAAATCCGACCTGCTGGCCTGGTGCCGGCGCGCCAAGCTGCCGGTGGTCTCGACCGGTGGCGCTGGCGGCCGCCTCGACCCGACCCGAATCGAGATCGCCGATCTCAACACGGTGCGCGGCGACGCCTTGTCGGCGCGGGTGCGCTCGCGACTGCGCCACCGCTACGGCTACAGCCGGAACCCGAAACGGCGCTACGGCATCCCGACGGTGTTTTCGGGCGAGCCCGTGCGACACCAGCACGCCGACGGCGAAGCACGCCAGGGCAGGCCGGCGTCCGGGCAGCTGGCGTCCGGGCTTCCGGTTGACGGCGCGGGCGGGCGACTCGATTGCGCAGGTGCACTTGGCGCAACGAGCATGGTCACCGCGAGCTTCGGTTTCGCGGCGGCGGCCGAGCTGCTGCGCCGATTGACCGCGCAGACGCGGCCCGCCAGCGCACGTTGAACGCGCGATCGCGCGTCGCCTCAGACCTCTTCCAATTCGACCAGTGTGCCGCTGAAATCGGCTGGGTGCAGAAACAGCACCGGCTTACCGTGGGCACCGATGCGCGGCTCGCCGTCGCCCAGAACCCGCGCGCCGGTGGCCTCCAAGGCGTCACGCGCCGCGCGAATGTCCTCGACTTCGTAGCACAGGTGGTGCATGCCACCCTTGGGGTGTTTGTCGAGGAAGGCCTGGATCGGCGAGTTGTCGCCGAGCGGGTGGAGCAGCTCGACCTTGGTGTTCGGCAGCTCCACGAACACCACCGTCACACCGTGTTCCGGCAGCGCCTGCGGCGCTGACACCGTGGCACCGAGCGCACTGCGGTAGGTCGCGCTGGCCGCGTCGAGGTCGGGTACCGCGAGCGCGACGTGGTTCAGGCGGCCGATCACGCGTCGTCCTCGAAGGCGAGGATCACCTGGTCGACGTCGAGGCTCTGGCCTGCGCTGGCCTCGATCGACTTGATCTGTCCGTCGCGCTCGGCGCTGAGCACGTTCTCCATTTTCATCGCCTCGACCACCGCGAGCTCCTGCCCGGCCTTGACCGTGTCACCGACAGCAACCGACACCCGAACGAGCAGGCCCGGCATCGGTGACACCAGGAAGCCGCTCATGTCGGCCTCGACGTCCGCGGGCATGTGGGCGAGGAGCGCCTGGATGTGCCCGGGGTAGAGCTGCCAGCGGTCGACGCGTCCGGCGCACTGCACCTGCCAGGCCCGTCCCACACGGTCGACCTGGAGACAGTGTTCGGCACCGTCGACGTTCAGCGTGAGCAGCGTCTGGCCCGGCTGCCAGTCGCAGTGCCCCTCAACGCGGTTGTCCGCCCAGTGCACCGTGAACTGCGCGCCGTCGTGCACGCTGTGAACCGCCACGGTGTCGCCGTCGATGACACTGCAGTACACCCGTTCGGTGGGTGTTGGCGTGTCGCGAAGCTGCCCCTCGATCTGTGCGTCGGCGTCGTCTTCACGGCACTGACAGACGCACGCGGCGGCCAGCGAGAGCGCCGGCATGCCAGGCACCATGGCGCTGTCAAAGCCGCTCGGGTAGTGGGTGTCGATGAAACCCGTGTGCAGGGCACCGGAGACGAAATCGTCCTGCCCGAGCAACGCGCTCAAAAACGGGATGTTGTGCTGCACGCCGCGGATCACGTAGTGGTCCAGTGCACGGCGCATCTCGCGGATGGCGGTGTCGCGGTCCGGCCCCCAGGTGACCAGCTTGGCAATCATGGGGTCGTAGAACATCGAGATGTCGGAACCCGCCTCTACGCCGGTGTCGACGCGCACGCGGTCGCTTTCGGCCGGTGGGGCGTACCGACTCAGGCGGCCGGTCGAGGGCATGAAGTTGCGGTCCGGGTCCTCGGCGTACACGCGACACTCGAGAGACCAGCCGTTCATCGGGATGTCGCTTTGCTGCATGGCGAGGTGCTCGCCAGCGGCCACGCGGATCATCTGTTCCACCAGATCGAGGCCGGTGATCATTTCAGTGACCGGGTGTTCGACCTGCAGCCGGGTGTTCATCTCGAGGAAATAGAACTGGCGGTGTTTGTCGACGATGAACTCCACCGTGCCGGCCGACCGGTAGTCGACGGCCCGGGCGAGGGCCACAGCCTGCTCGCCCATCGCCTGCCGGGTGGCGGCGTCGAGAAAAGGCGAGGGGGCCTCCTCGATGACTTTCTGGTGACGGCGCTGGATCGAACACTCGCGTTCCTGCAGGTACAGCGTGTTGCCGTGCGTGTCAGCGAGCACCTGAATTTCGATGTGCCGCGGTTCCTCGATGTATTTCTCGATGAAAACGCGGTCGTCTCCGAAGGCGTTGCGTGCCTCGTTCTGTGCACTGGTGAAACCGTCGATGACATCGTCGAGGGTCCAGGCGATGCGCATGCCCTTGCCACCGCCGCCGGCCGACGCCTTGAGCATCACCGGGCAACCGATCTGCTCCGCCAGCGCACGGGCCTGTTCGGCCGAGTCGAGTGCGTCGGGGTGGCCGGGGACCGTGTTGACACCGGCGCTTTCGGCGAGCTTCTTCGATTCGATCTTGTCGCCCATGACCGCGATGGCGTGCTGCCCCGGTCCGATGAACACCACGCCGGCCGCCTCGAGTGCTTCGGCGAACTCGCTGTTCTCGGACAGGAACCCGAAACCCGGGTGCACGGCCTCGGCGCCCGTCTGCGCGATCGCGTCCAGGATGCGGTCGATCCGCAGGTAGCTGTCGCTGCTCGCATTGCCGCCGACGTGCACCGCTTCGTCGCACAGTTTCACGTGCAGGCTGTCCGCGTCGGCGTCCGAGTAGATTGCGACGGTTGCGATACCCAGCCTGCGGCAGCTGCGTGCGATGCGGCACGCGATTTCGCCGCGGTTGGCGATCAGGATTTTCTTGAACACACTGGCCATTCGATTTGCTCCGCCGCGACGCCTTACAGGGGGATGTTGCCGTGCTTCTTCCACGGGTTTGCCAGCTGTTTGCTGGCGAGGGACCGCAAGCCGTTGCAGATGCGGCGTCGCGTGTTGGCCGGTTGGATGACTTCGTCGATGAAGCCGAGACTCGCGGCGACGAAGGGGTTGGCGAACTTGTCTTTGTACTCGGCTTCCCGGGCGGCGATGGCCTCGGGGTCGTCCTTGTCTTGCCTGAAGATGATCTCAACGGCGCCCTTGGCGCCCATGACCGCGATCTCGGCGGTGGGCCAGCTGTAGTTCAGGTCGCCACGCAGGTGTTTTGATGCCATCACGTCGTAGGCGCCGCCGTAGGCCTTGCGCGTGATCAACGTGATCTTCGGCACGGTGGCTTCGGCGAAGGCGTAGAGCAACTTGGCGCCGTGCTTGATGATGCCGCCGTACTCCTGGGCGGTGCCAGGCAGAAAGCCGGGCACGTCGACCAGCGTCACCAGCGGGATGTTGAATGCGTCGCAGAATCGCACGAACCGGGCGGCTTTCTTGCTCGAATTGATGTCCAGACACCCGGCGAGCACCAGGGGTTGGTTGGCCACGATACCGACCGGGGCACCCTCGAAGCGCGCGAAACCGGTGACGATGTTCTTCGCGTAGTCGGCTTGAGTTTCGAAGAAATCACCGGCATCCACGATCGCGTGGATAACGCTCTTGATGTCGTAGGGTTGGTTGGGGTTGGCCGGGATGATCGTCTCCAACGCGGGGTCGGGCCGGTCGGCCGGATCGGTTGCGGGTCGACGGGGCGGCCTTTCCCGGTTGTTCGACGGCAGGTAGCCAACGAGCTTGCGCAGCTGGAGCAGGGCGTCGATGTCGTTCGCAAAGGCAAAATCCGCGACACCCGACACGCTGTTGTGGGTCTGGGCGCCGCCCAGTTCCTCCTGGCTGACGTCCTCGTGCGTGACGGTCTTGACCACCTCGGGGCCGGTCACGAACATGTAGGAGGTGTTTCGCACCATGCCGATGAAGTCGGTCATCGCCGGCGAATACACGGCACCGCCCGCGCAGGGCCCCATGATCATCGACAACTGTGGCACCACACCGGAGGCGAGCACGTTGCGCTGAAAGACGTCGGCGTAGCCCGCGAGCGACGCCACGCCCTCCTGGATGCGTGCGCCGCCGGAGTCGTTCAGCCCGATGACCGGGATGCCGAGTTTCATCGCCGCGTCCATGACCTTGCAGATCTTGCGCGCGTGCGCAGCGGAGAGCGATCCACCGTAGACGGTGAAGTCCTGGCTGAACACCGCCACCTGGCGCCCGTTGATGGCGCCGACCCCCGTGACAACGCCGTCACCGGGGGTGCGTTGCGCGGCCATGCCGAAGTCGTGGCAGTCGTGCTCGACAAACATGTCCCACTCTTCGAACGAGCTCGGGTCGAGCAACACATCGAGGCGCTCACGCGCGGTGAGTTTGCCGCGTTCGTGTTGTTTGTCGATGCGGGCCTGCCCGCCACCCAACCGTGCTGCGGCGCGCTTGGCCTGAAGTTGATCGGTGATGCTTTGCATGTCAGCGCTCAAGTCGTGGTGAGGGGGTAGCCAAGGGTTTTCAGGGCGCCGGTGATTTCGTCGAGGATCACCGGGTCATCGATCGTGGCCGGCATCTTCCACGCGCGACCGTCCGCGATCGAGCGCACCGTGCCCCGCAGGATCTTGCCCGAGCGGGTCTTCGGCAGCCGCGGGACCACGGTGGCCAATTTGAAGGCGGCAACGGGGCCGATGGTCTCGCGGACACGCTGCACGCACTCGTCGACGATGGCGTCGTGGGCGCGGTCACAGTTGGCGTTGAGCACCAGCAAGCCGAGCGGCAACTGCCCCTTGAGGGTGTCGGCCACGCCGAGCACGGCACACTCGGCAACGTCCGGGTGCTCGGCCAGCACCTCCTCCATTTGGCCCGTGGACAGGCGGTGGCCGGCCACGTTGATCACGTCGTCGGTACGGGCCATGACGAACACATAGCCGTTGTCGTCGAGGTAGCCGGCGTCACCGGTCTCGTAGTAGCCCGGAAAGGTGTCGAAGTAGGCCGAGCGGTAGCGTTCCGGGGCATTCCAGAGTGTGGTGAACGAACCCGGCGGCAAGGGCAGGCGCACGGCGAGCGCGCCGATCTCGCCGGGCGCAACCGGCTTGCCGGCATCGTCGAGCGCCTCGAGTCGGTACCCCGGCACGGGCCGCGTCGGGCTGCCCGCCACGACCGGCAGGTGTTCGATGCCCATGCAATTCGCCGCAATCGACCAGCCGGTTTCGGTCTGCCACCAATGGTCTATCACCGGCACCTCCAGGTGTCGCTCGGCCCAGTGCAAGGTGTCTGGGTCGCAACGCTCGCCAGCGAGGAAGAGGCTGCGCAACGACGACAGGTCGTAGTGCGCCAGCAGTTCGCCGTTCGGGTCTTCCTTTTTGATCGCGCGGAACGCGGTCGGTGCGGTGAACAGACTCGACACCTTGTGGTCGCTGATCACCCGCCAGAAGGCGCCGGCGTCCGGTGTGCCGACCGGCTTGCCCTCGTACATCACCGTGGTGTTGCCGTTCGCCAGCGGCGCGTAGACGATGTACGAGTGGCCAACGACCCAGCCGACGTCGGACGCGGCCCAGTACACCTCACCCGGTTCGATGTCGTAGATGTGTTTCATGCTCCACTTGAGCGCGGCCAGGTAGCCCGCGGTGTCGCGCACAACGCCTTTGGGCTGGCCGGTGGTGCCGCTGGTGTAGAGGATGTAGAGCGGCGCGTTGGCCGGCATGGGGGTGCAGCCAACCGGCGAGGCGGCTGCCACCGCGTCTTGCCAGTCGACGTCGCGCCCGGCGTGCATCGCCGCTGCGCACTGAGGGCGTTGCAGGATGAGGTTGAACGCGGGTGTGTGGGTGGCGAGCTCGATCGCCTTGTCGAGCAGCGGTTTGTACTCGACCACGCGTGCACCCTCGATGCCGCAGGACGCTGTCAGGATCGCTGCGGGCTCGGCGTCGTCGATGCGCACGGCCAGCTCGTTGGCGGCAAAGCCGCCGAACACGACCGAGTGGATCGCGCCGATGCGGGCGCAGGCCAGCATGGCCATGGCGGCTTCCGGGATCATCGGCATGTAGATGATCACGCGGTCGCCCGGGCCGACTCCGCGCGCGCTGAGGGCGCCGGCGAGGGTCGCGACCGCGTCGCGCAGGTCACGGTAGCTGTAGCGTGTCACGCTGTCGGTGACAGGGCTGTCGTGGATCAGGGCGGTGCGGTCGCCGTGACCCGCGTCGACGTGCACGTCGAGGGTGTTGAAGCACGCGTTGAGTTGCCCGTCGGGGTACCAGCGGTTGAACGGGGAGTCGCTGTCGTCGAGCACGCGTGTGGGCGGTGTATCCCAGACCAGGGCGGCACCCACCTTGGCCCAGAAGGCCTCGGGCTGTTCACTGGCGTGCGTGTAGACGCGGTCAAATTCCCCTGACATGGGCAAGTCTCTCCGAGTGGCATGGCTGCGCCATGATACGCAGCTCTGCACCGGTGTGGGGCGGTGCGGCATCGTGCAGGGCTCAAAGTTTACGTTAACGTAAACGTAAAATAAAATTCGATGGGGCGCGGGCCCTGTCGTCGCTCCGTTGAGTGTTGCCTACACACCTGATATCGTCGTGCAAAACCGGTCAGCTCCCCCTCGAATAACAACATCCAGCGCGCTCGTGAGGCCGGCTCCGTGCGCGAGCGGAGAGTCATCCCCCATGGCCAAGGGTCATACGCTGCAGGAACCTTTTCTCAACACCTTGCGGCGCGAGCGCGTGCCGGTGTCGATATACCTGGTCAACGGGATCAAACTTCAGGGCCAGATCGAGTCCTTCGACCAATTCGTCGTGCTGCTCAAGAACAGCGTCAGCCAGATGGTCTACAAGCACGCCATTTCCACGGTGGTGCCGCAGCGCGCGATCAAGATGCCGATCGACGACAGCGATGTGGCCGACGCCCCGAGTGACTGAGCGGCCGTTGCGCGGACACCTGCTTGTTTGAGCGTTTCGATGTCGGCCAGCGTGCGGTGCTGGTCGGACTGCAGTTTCCCGACAGCGCGCGCGACCCGGCCGAGGCCATGGCCGAGCTGCAGGAGCTCACTGTGTCGGCCGGTGCGACCGTGCTCGAGTGCGTCCGGGGCACCCGCGCGCGACCGGACCCTCGGCTGTTTGTCGGCTCGGGCAAAGCCGAGGACATCGCCGAGCGGGTGCGTGCGCACAAAGCCGATCTCGTGGTGTTCAACCACGCGCTTGCGCCTTCTCAGGAGCGCAACCTCGAGCGCGTGCTGCAGTGCCGCGTGCTCGACCGCACGGGGCTTATTCTCGACATCTTCTCCCAGCGTGCGCGCAGTTTCGAGGGCAAGCTGCAAGTGGAGTTGGCGCAACTGCGCCATCTCTCGACGCGGCTGGTCCGCGGTTGGACGCACCTCGAACGCCAGAAGGGGGGTATCGGTCTGCGGGGTCCGGGTGAAACGCAGCTCGAAACCGACCGCCGGCTGATCGGCCACCGGATCAAGCGCCTGATGCGCACGCTCGAGCGGGTGCGTGCCAGACGGGAGCGTGGGCGCCTGGCGCGGCGCAAGGCCGACGTCGCGACCGTGTCGCTGGTGGGCTACACCAACGCCGGCAAGTCGACCCTGTTCAACGCCCTGACTGACGCCGAGGTCTACGCGGCCGATCGCCTGTTTGCCACACTCGACCCGACGCTCAGGCAGCTCGAGTTGCCGGGTGGACGCGAGGCGGTGATCGCCGACACGGTCGGTTTCGTCAGCGATCTGCCACACGAATTGGTCGAAGCTTTCCACGCGACCTTGCAAGAGAGCGCAGAGGCCACATTGTTGTTGCATGTGATCGACTGCGCCGACCCGGCACGGCAGTCGCTGAGCGACGCCGTCGTCGTGGTCTTGCAGAGTGTGGGTGCGGAACACGTGCCCACTCTGGAGGTCTATACCAAGGCTGACCTGCGAGAAGAACGTGCGCGAGTCGAGCGCGATGCCGACGGCCGGCCGAACCGCGTGTGGGTCTCGGCCGTCAGCGGCGACGGGCTCGACCTGTTGCGTGGGGCGATCGCCGAGTGTGTTGGCGGCGAGCGCGTGCGTGGTGCGTTGCGGTTGTCGCCGCGAGAGGGAAAATTGCGTGCAACGCTGTACCACATCGGCGCGGTGCGCGAGGAGCGGAACCTGGAAGACGGTGCGATGGAACTCGACCTCGACATGGACGCGGTGGACTGGCAGCGGCTGGTCAAGCACGCCGGGCTCAAGGAGAGCCAATTGCGGTCCTGACGGAACGCGGCGCGGTGTTTGCGGGTGCCAACACCGACAACTACACTGCCTCAGACACGGACGGCAGCAGAATCCGGCGGTCCCCGGTGCGGGGGCGCCACCCAACTTTTACGCTTACGGAGATACGCCATGGCCTGGAATGAACCAGGTGGAAATTCGCAGGACCCCTGGGGTCGCAACGACAAGGACAAGGGCCCGCCCGACCTCGACGAGGTGTTCGGTAACCTCAAGGCCCAGGTCGACAAGATATTCGGTCGGCGTGGCGGGGGTTCCGGCAGCTCGGGGGGCGGTTCGGCACCCAGTATCGGCGGTGTCGGTCTCGGCATCATCGCGGCGATTGCGTTGGCCGGCTGGATCTTCTCCGGTTTCTACATCATCCAGGCCGCCGAACGCGGCGTGGTAACCCGATTCGGCGCCCACACGGTGACGACCGGTCCCGGTCTTCACTGGCGCATGCCCTGGCCGATCGAGGCCGTTGAGCGCGTCAACGTAGACCAGAACAACAGTTTGCAATTGCGCTCGCAACAGGTGCTGACTCAGGACGAGAACATTGTCGAGATCGACATCGCCGTTCAGTTCAACATCCTCAGTGCGGAGGACTTTCTGTTCCAGACACGCGAGCCAACCCGCTCGATGGAGCAGGTGCTCGAGAGCGCCGTGCGTGAAGTCATTGGCCGCAACACCATGGACTTCATCCTGACCCAGGGCCGGGATGCCGTGGCGAGTGACACGTCGACGCAGATCCAGGATGTCATGAACAGCTACCGCACCGGCTACCAGGTCACGGCGGTCAACCTTGAGCGCGCGCAGCCGCCTGAAGAAGTGCAGGCAGCCTTCTCCGACGCCAACAAGGCGCGCGAGGACGAGCAGCGCTACATCAACGAGGCCGAGGCCTACCGCAACGAGGTCGTTCCGCAAGCGCGCGGTGACGCGGCGCGCCTGCTCGAAGAGGCCAAGGCGCACCGCACCCGGGTGGTGCAGGCCGCCGAAGGTGAGTCGCAGCGCTTCTCCGACCTGCTGGTCGAGTACCAGAAAGCGCCGGAGATCACCCGCGAGCGTCTCTACCTCGATGCCATGGGCAGCATCCTGGGCAATTCCACCAAGGTGATGATGGACGCGGGCAACAACAACCTGCTGTACCTGCCGATCGACAACATCAGCGGCGCGGCGGGCGGCGCGCGGCCGAACCCGCTGCCGCGTCAGGTGCTGCCGAGCTTTGACGGGTCGTCCAGCACCTTGCCTCAATCCACCGACTCGCGGTCGCGCCGCACACGGGAGCGCTGAACATGAACGCAACACTGCGCACAGCCGGGATCGTGGCCGCAATCGTGGTCGCGGTGCTCGCCACCTGCACCTTCACGGTGCGGGAGAACGAAAAAGCCATCAAGCTCGTGCTGGGTGAGATCGCACGCTCGGACTACAAGCCCGGGCTGCATTTCAAGATCCCCTTCGTGAACACCGTGCACACCTTCGACGCGCGGCTGCTCACCCTCGACGTGCAACCGGAGCGGGTGCTGACGAGCGAGAAGAAGAACGTGATCGTCGACTCGTTCATGAAGTGGCGCATCGGCGACGTCGAGGCCTACTACACCAAAACCGGCGGCGACGAGCGGCGCGCCAACACGCTGCTCTCGCAGGTGGTGCGCAAGGCGACATTGGACGCCTTCGGCCTGCGCACGGTGCAGGAAGTGCTCGCCGGCGAGCGGGGCACCGTGATGCTGGCCGTTCGCGACGCCGCCAACCAGCGGGCGAACGAGCTCGGCATCGAGGTCACCGACGTGCGCGTCAAGAAGGTCGAATTCCCTGACGATGTCAGCGACTCGGTGTTCAACCGGATGATCAAGGAACGCGACACGGTTGCGAAACAGTTTCGCTCGTCCGGGCAGGAGCAGGCCAAGGGCATTCGCGCCGACGCCGACCGCCAACGCGAGGAGATTCTGGCACGGGCGTATTCCGAGTCCGAGGTGATTCGCGGTGAAGGCGATGCGCAGGCGGCGGCGATCTACGCCAACGCCTTCGGCGAGGATGCTGAATTCTACAGCTTCACGCGCTCACTCGAGGCCTACAAGCAGAGCTTCAGCGGCCAGGGCAACGTCATGGTGTTGGAGCCGGACTCCAACTTCTTCCGCTACTTTGACGCCCTCTCGGAAAATCGCTGAGTCGAGCGGACGCCACGGGCGTGTCTGAACTGTTGATAGCTGTCGCGCTGGTGCTGGTGATCGAGGGGCTCTACCCGTTCATCAGCCCGCGCGGCTACAAGCGGATGCTGGCGCAGATCCACGCGGTGTCCGACCAGGCGGTGCGCGTGACGGCCCTGTGTCTCATGGTGACCGGGGTTGCGCTGCTCTACGCGTTTCATTGAGGTCTGTTTCGCGGTAGACTGAGGGGCTGTTTTCGTCCCATGTGGCCCGTTCGGCCTCGGCCAGTGTCTCGCGCATGACCCAACCGCTGTGGATGTTGCCACAAGGCATCGAGGAGATCCTGCCGCCTGTTGCTGCGCGCATCGAGGCCATGCGACGTCGCATCCTCGACCTGCACACCCGCTGGGGCTACGAGCTCGTGTACCCGCCGATCGTGGAGCACCTCGAATCCTTGCTCACCGGCACCGGTCACGCGCTCGACCTGCACACCTTCAAACTGATCGACCCGTTGAGCGGCCGCTCCCTGGGTGTGCACGCGGACATGACCCCGCAGGTCGCGCGCATTGATGCCAGCCGTTTGCAGCGTGAGGGCACGGTGCGGCTGAGCTACGCCGGCACGGTGCTGCGCACGCAGCGTACCTCGGTCGGCGTGGGGCGGTCGCCGATGCAGCTCGGAGCCGAGCTGTTCGGCCACCAGGGCGTCGAGAGTGACGCCGAGATCGTGTCGTTGATGCTGGCGTCGCTTGCCGAAGCGGGCATCGACACACCGCAGCTCGACCTCGGGCACGTCGGTGTCTACCGGGCCGTTGTCCAGCCCCTGGCGCTCGACGCGGCCGATGAAAACCGGTTGTTCGACATCATGCTGCGCAAGGCACGACCCGAGCTTGATGGGCTGGTTGACCGACTCGGTTTCGGCGATGCGATCGCCGACGCGCTGCGGGCCTTGCTGAACCTGTCAGGTGACCCCTCGGTGCTGATCCGAGCCCGTGGCGAACTCGGCCTCGGCGGGTCCGACGCCGTGCTGGCTGCACTCGCCGAGTTGGGTGCGCTGGTACAGCACGTCAACCAGCGTCACCCCGGCGTACCGGTCTTGATCGACCTCTGCGAGTTGCGCGGGTACAACTACCACACCGGTGTGGTGTTCTCGGCGTACCACAGCGACGCGATGGTCGAGATCGCGCGCGGTGGTCGCTACGACAACATCGGGGCGTCGTTTGGCCGCGCTCGGCCCGCGACCGGTTTCAGCTGTGACCTCAAGCAACTCAGTGGCCTGGACGCGGCGAACGAGCCCGGCACCGCCGGCATCCTCGCACCCGAACATGACGAGCCGGGCTTGTGGTCCGCTATCACGGCATTACGTGAGCAGGGCGAGCGGGTCGTTGTCGCGCTCAGTGCCGACGACGACGCACGTGCGCTGGGGTGCGACCGCACCCTGGTTTTCCAAGACGGCCACTGGACGCCGAGACAGATCTAGACCATGAATCAGAACATCATCATTCTCGGCACCCAATGGGGCGACGAGGGCAAGGGCAAGGTTGTCGACTACCTCACCGACCGCGTGCGCGCCGTGGTGCGGTTCCAGGGCGGGCACAACGCAGGCCACACGCTGGTCATCAACGGCGAGAAGACCGTCCTGCACCTGGTGCCGTCGGGCGTGTTGCACGAGGGCGTCTCGTGTTTCATCGGCAACGGGGTGGTCCTCTCGCTTGACGCACTGGCGGCTGAGGTGGACGAACTCGAGGCCGCCGGCGTGCCGGCGCGCGAGCGCCTGTTCATCAGCGAATCCTGCCCGCTGATCCTGCCGACGCACATTGCGCTCGACCAGGCGCGTGAGCAGGCCAAGGGCCGCGATGCGATCGGCACAACCGGGCGTGGCATTGGTCCGGCCTACGAAGACAAGGTCGCGCGTCGTGCCGTGCATTTCGGTGACCTGCGCGAGGCGAAGCACGCCGAAGCGCGCCTGCGTGGTCTGATCGACTGGCACAACTTCCTGCTGACCGAACAACTCGGGCAGGATGCGGTGGAGCCCGATCCCATCGTCGCCGAACAGTTCCGGCTGTTTGACAGGTTCGCTGCGCAGACCGCCGACGTGGCGCGTGAGCTCGACGTGTTGAGGCGGGCGGGTGAGCGGGTGCTGTTCGAAGGCGCACAGGGCACCCTGCTCGATATCGATCACGGCACCTACCCCTTCGTGACCTCCTCCAACACCACCGCGGGCGGTGTCGGCGCCGGCTGCGGTGTCGGTCCGCGGCACATTGATTATGTGCTCGGCGTGGTCAAGGCCTACACGACGCGGGTCGGCGCGGGGCCGTTCCCGACGGAGCTGTTCGACAGCGTTGGTGCGCACCTCGCCGAGCGCGGCCACGAATTCGGCGCGACCACGGGCCGGGCACGGCGCTGCGGGTGGTTCGACGTGGTGGTGATGCGCCAGGGCATTGCACTCAACAGCATCGACGGGCTGGTAGTGACCAAACTCGACGTGCTCGACGGGCTGCGCGAGATCAAGATCTGCGTGGCTTACCGGGATGACCAGGGCAACACCGTCGATTGGCCGCCGGGCAACCACCTTGCGTTCCAGGCCTGTCAACCGGTGTACGAAACCCTGCCGGGCTGGACCGAGTCGACCGAGGGCGTGACGTCGATGGACGCCTTGCCCGAGGCGGCACAAGCCTACATCGCGCGCTTGCAGGCGCTGCTCGGCGTGTCGATCGACATGGTCTCCACCGGCCCGGAGCGCAACGCCAACATCGTGCTGCACGACCCGCTGGCCTGATGTCTGCGGTGGGCGCCCCGTGAAGCTGCAGCAACTGCGCTACATCGTGGCGATGGTGCGGCACAACCTGAACGTGTCGCAAACCGCGGACGCGCTGTACACCTCTCAACCCGGTGTCAGCAAGCAGATTCGCGCGCTGGAAGACGAACTCGGCGTCGAACTCTTCGAGCGTCGGGGCAAGCAGGTTGTCAGCCTGACCGAGGCGGGGGAGCGCGTCGTCGCCCTCGCCAACGAGGCGCTCAGCGCGGTTGACGCGATCCGCACAGCCGGCCGCGAGTTTGCCAACCCACACGTCGGCGAGCTCGCCATCGCGACCACACACACGCAGGCGCGGTACGTCCTGCCGCCGGTGATCGAGGGATTTCGCGATGCCTACCCGCACGTCGCGCTCCGCCTCCACCAGGGCACACCGGCACAGATTGCCGAGATGGTGCTCGGCGGCGAGGCGGACCTCGCCATCAGCACCGAAGGTGGCGCGCTGTTCGACGATTTGATCCAGCTGCCGTGTTACCGCTGGAACCGCTCGTTGTTGGTGCCCGCAGGCCACCCGTTGCAACGGCTCCACGCGCTGGGTGAATTGACACTCGAAGCACTCAGCCAGTACCCGATTGTCACCTACACCTTCGGCTTCACCGCTCGATCCCGGCTCGACACCGCCTTCGTCGAGCGGGGTCTCAGCCCGAACGTGGTGCTCAGTGCGTCGGATGTCGAAGTGATCCGCACCTACGTCGCGCTCGGGCTCGGCGTGGGCATCGTCGCCACGCTGGCGGTACCGCCCGACACGCCGGCCGGCGACACGCTGGTGGCTCTCGATGCCTCCGGCTTGTTCCAACCGAGCACGACGAACGTGGCCTTGGCGCGCGGCAGCCGCCTGCGCGGCTACACCTACGACCTGATTGAACGCTTTGCGCCCCATCTCGTGCGCGAGACTGTCGATGCGGCGCTCAGCGGCGAGCCGGTGTCGATCGACCCGAGCCGCCTGCCGCTGCGCTGAGGCCCCGCGCACGTGGCGCGCAAGAATCGGGTGGTCAGGCCGTGTGGCATCGCGCACCCTGTCGCCAGGCTACCAGAGACAACACCATGCACCGGTTTCACGAGATTGCGGACTGTCTGGACTGGCTCTCGGCGCGTCAGGCTGAGCAACCCACCCTGGATGACATCGCCGATCGGCTGAACCTGTCGCCGGCGCACGCGCAGCGGCAGTTCAAGCGCGCAGTCGGGCTGAGCCCGAAGCAGTACCTCAAGGCGCTGACGCTGGAGCGGTCACGCGCGATGCTCGACGCCGACCAAACCGTGTTGGACACCGCCCTGAACGCCGGCCTGTCCGGTCCGTCGCGGCTGCATGACCTGTTTGTCAGTGTGGAGGCGATGACGCCCGGCGAGTACCGACGTCAGGGGTCGGGTTTGGTTGTGCGCTGGGCTGTGCAGCCGACACCGCTCGGGGATATCGTGGTGTGCGAGACCGACCGCGGCATCGCCGCCGTTGATTTCGTCGAGGGCTCTGTGGTCGACACAGTGGAACGGGTACGGCGGCGTTGGCCGCGTGCACAGTTCGTCGAGGCCCCGGCAGTGGCGCCGGCACTCGGAGACACCGTGCTGGCGGCCTCGGGCCAGGCCAAGCCAGCGATCCTGCTCTCGGGTACCGCCTTTCAGATACAGGTCTGGCGTGCGCTGATCAATGTGCCGCCCGGGACGCGGGTCAGCTACGGCCAGCTTGCGACGGCGCTTGGCCGGTCCGGTGGCCACCGCGCCGTGGCCAATGCGGTTGCCGCCAACCCGATTGCCGTGCTGATACCGTGTCACCGGGTGATCCGCGCGTCGGGCGAATTCGGTGGCTACCGCTGGGGCGCCGCGCGCAAGGCCACGCTGCTCGCCCACGAGGCGCTGGCGCGCGCAAGCTGAAACGGGGGGTACACTGAGCCGGGTTCAGGGGGTGCGCGGGGCGTCCTGAGCGGCGCGCCAGATGGCGTCTTGCGCGGCGAAGTCATTCTCTCCGTACCCGTCCATCCACTCTGCGGTCATCGAGACGTAGTCGGGCAGGGCGTCGTTCGCCCACGCCGCGTAGTCCCACGGCTCGGCGGTGAGCCCGAGGTCGGGGGCGGCGAGGAAGGTATACGCCTCGTCGAAGCCACCGCGTTCGAACCGAACCTGCACGGCTTCGGGTTGGTACTCCTCGCCCTCGAACCAGAGGATGCGCAACGCCTCCTCTGCGCTCAGGCCGCTGACCAGGATGCCGTCCACCGAATCGCCCGGGGACGCAACCAGCGCCGGGTAGCTCTCGTCGACCACGCGCACGCGGCGGTAACCGTCGAGCACCACGGCGGCACAGTCCCGGTCGGGCACCGGACGGCCGATCACCACCGCCCGCACATCGGCGTCCAGCAGACTGCCGAAGAAAAACCAGTTCTCCGGCAGGGTGAGTTCATCGGTCATGCCAGTGACTCCAGACAGGGCAGTGGTCTGAGGGTTTTGCCATGGCGCGCACAGCGTAGTCCGAGCCGGCGTCGCTGGTGCGCGCGGCCAGTGCTGCCGTCGCCAGAATCAGGTCGATGCGCAGACCGCGTTTGGGCTCGCGCTCAAACCCCCGGGAGCGGTAGTCGAACCAGCTGTACACGGCGTCAGCGTTCGGGTGCACGACGCGGTAGGTGTCGACCAGTCCCCACGCCAGCAGGGCGTCGAACCAGCTGCGCTCCTCGGGCAGAAAACTGGCCTTGCCGGTGCGCAACCAGCGCTTGGCGTTGTCCTCGCCAAGGCCAATGTCGCTGTCGCCCGGTGCGACGTTGAAGTCGCCCATGACAACCACGGCGTCGTTGGGCGAGTGGGTGTCGGTCAGGTATTGCAGCACACGCGCGTAGAACGCTGCCTTGGCGGGAAACTTGGTCGGGTGGGCGCGGTTGTCACCCTGCGGGAAATACCCGTTGTACACCGTCAACGGGACGCCGTCAGGGGCCGCGATCTCGACGCCGATCCACCGGCGTTGTGCGTCCGCGTCGTCGTCGACAAAGCCCTTGTAGACCCGCCGTGGCGAGGCCTTGCTCAGCAGCGCCACGCCGTAGTGCGTTTTCTGTCCGTGAAACACGACGTGGTACCCGAGCGAGGCGAGCTCGTCGTGCGGGAACGACTCGTCGGCGACCTTGGTCTCCTGCAGACCGATCACGTCCGGGTCGTGCTGCGCCACCACCTCGGCCAGGTGCGGGAGCCGTTGGCGCACGCTGTTCACGTTGAAAGAGACGATTCGCATGGTGGAAAGCCTGTGTTGCGGCGGCGGTCACGCGCCGATTTCGTATACCCGGTACGCGGTCTCGAGCATGCCGAGTCGGGCGTAGGTGGCCTGCGCGCTGCGGTTTTCTTTTTCGACGTAGAGCCGAACGCAGCGCACGTCCGCGTCCCGCTTCGCCGCGTCGAGCACGTGCGTATAGAGCGCGCGAAACACACCCATCCGTCGTGCCTCGGGCGCCACGAACACGCTTTGAATCCACCACATGTCGCCGTCGCGCCAGTCGCTCCACTCGGACGTCACCATCAGGCTGCCGACCACGCATCCGCCGTGCTCGGCAACCCGGTAGAAGCCGCGTTGTGGTGCATCGATCAGCCGCGCGACGCCTCGGTGAACCGTGGCGGGGTCGAGCGCGAGCTGCTCGGTTTCGAGTGCCATGTCGACGTTGAACTGCGCCAGCGTCGCCACGTCGTCGGGTGTGGCGGGTCGAACGGACAGGCTCATGCGTAGCGCTGCCGGAGGACGTCACCGATCCGGGGGGCGGCACGCTCGACGGCGTCGGCCCCGGAGGCGAAACTGATGCGCAGGCATTCGTGCTGGTGCGGCCAGGAGTCGTCCAGGCCGGGGAAGAAATGGTGGCCCGCGACCACCACGATGCCGAGGGCCTTGAGCTCGTGGTAGAGCGCGTGGGCCGTGGTCGGCAGCTCGGGAGCCCAGAGCCAGAGGAAGATGGCGCCCTCGGGCTTGTGCAGACGAACGGGCGTGCCGCGTGTCGCTTCCAGCAGGGCGGACATCGCCCGCTCCGAGTGCGTGCGGTAGTGCGGTTGGATGTGCTCTCGGGCGAGCGACAGGATCGCGCCCGACTGCACGCTGGCGGACATCAGGGCCGGGCCGAAATTGCCGGGTGCGAGGTTCATCACGGCGTTCATCGCAGCGACCCGCTCAACCAGATCGGGGTGGGCGACCACGATGCCGGTGCGGACCCCGGGCAGGCCGACCTTTGACAGGCTCAGACACAGGACGGTGTTGTCGTTCCAGACCGGTGTCACGCCGCCGCGCGTGATACCGGGGAACGGGTCGCCGTAGGCGCAGTCCACGATCAGCGGCACCTGTGCGGACTGCGCCATGCGGTCGAGCTGACGCAGTTCGTCGTCGGTGACGACGTTGCCGGTCGGGTTGGTGGGGCGAGACAGACACAGCGCACCGATGTCGTCGCCCACGTCGATGGCGTCGAAGTCCACGTGGTACTTGAACAGCCGGCCGTCGAGCAACTCGACAGTGGGGCGGTGCGCGGCAAAGGCCGGATCGCCGACCCAGAGGTCGGCGTAGCCGAGGTACTCCGGCGTGATCGGCAGGAGGATCCGTTGCAGGCTGCCGTCCTGACGTCGGCCGCCGAGCAGGTTCATCACCGCAAAGAACCCGTTCTGGCTGCCGTTGGTCAGGCACACGTTGTCGAGCCCCAGGCCAAAGCTGTATTCCCGATTGAGCAGCGTGACCACCGCGCGACGAAAGTCACGGTCGCCGGCCGGATCCGCGTAGGCGGCCATGCGGTCGGCGAACGCAGACGGCGTGGCCGCCAAGCGGTTCAGCGCGGCCCCGAAATGCGCTTCCACGGCGGGAATCCGCGCCGGGTTGCCGCCACCGAGCATCAGCGTGTCGTGGCTCTCGGTGGCATCACCGAGGTCGTTCATCAGGCTCAACGTGCCGAGCGAGTCGTCGAACCGTTCGCCAAACGCACTCAATCTGTAGGTCACGGCTTGAGCAGGTCCTCGACCCAGGGCAGGGCGACGTCTTCGGGGGTGTCCACCTCGCAGGCGTCGATCTCGAGTGGGCTCGACAGCGCTTCGGCGCCGCAGTCCTCGAGCGCGGCGTGCACGGTGTGGCCCGCCCCACAGAAACTGTCGAGGTACGAGGAGTCGCCGAGCGCCACCACAGCGAAACGCAACGCCGACAAGTCGGGGCCGTTCTTGAGCTCGGTGACGAACGGCTGCAGGTTGTCCGGGATGTCACCGCTGCCGGTGGTCGAAGTGCAGACCACCAGGGTGTCGTGGTGCGTGCCGATGGCGTCGAGTTCGGCCTGTTCGATGAAGGTGGCGTCGTGGCCCCCGTCGGTCAGGGACTGGGCCATTTCCTCGGCGACGAACTGGGCGCTGCCGTAGACAGTGCCGGCAAAGATGGCGATCTGGGACATAGTGGGTTGGCGAGATTGTCGGTGGGTGATGGGTTGCGTGTGCGCGCTGCGGGCCACCCGGCGCGGGGCCGGTATTCTACGTGATTCGGGAACGTGCGCGCGCCAAAGACGTCAAAGTCGGCGGTTTCGGACAGGCCGCCGGCCAAGCGCGCGGCGCTATACTTGGCCGATTGAGCACCGGTGCGGCTGTTGCACCGCAACCCAGACTGTTTCGAGACGCTGACCGTGACACACCATCAAGTCCTTTTCGCCGAGCTGGGCACCTTCCTCGCCACCCGCGTGGTCGGGCAGGCGGCGCTGGTGCAGCGTCTGCTGATCGCGTTGCTGGCGCACGGGCACCTGTTGGTTGAAGGCGTGCCAGGCCTGGCCAAGACGCGGGCCATCCGGGTGCTGGGCGACGCCATCGAAGGGGACTTTCAGCGGATCCAGTTCACCCCGGATCTCTTGCCCGCCGACCTGACCGGCACCGAAATCTACCGCAACCAGACCGGTGAGTTCGAGTTCAAGGCCGGGCCCCTGTTCCACAACCTGATCCTCGCTGACGAGATCAACCGCGCGCCGGCCAAGGTGCAGTCGGCCCTGCTCGAAGCCATGTCGGAAGGGGACATTTCGGTCGGTGACCAGACCTACGGCCTGCCGTCCCCGTTTCTGGTCATGGCAACGCGCAACCCACTCGAGCAGGCCGGCACCTACGCTTTGCCCGAAGCCCAGCTCGATCGTTTCCTGCTGCACGTGACAGTCGACTACCCCTCGGTTGCCGACGAGTTGCGCATTCTCGATCTGGTGCGCGCCGAAGACCGGGGCGAGGTGACCTCGCCCGGGCGAAGCGCAACGCCGCCACTGGTCGGACTCGCGGACGTTGAGGCCGCGCGTGCGGAGGTACTGGCGCTGAACGTCAACGACAACATGAAACGTTACATGGTGTCGCTGGTCGCGGCGACACGCCAGGGCGAGCTCGCCGAGCAGCTCGCCTACGGCTGCAGCCCGCGGGCTACGCTCTCCCTTGATATTGCAAGCCGCGCCCACGCGTGGCTCGCCGGGCGTGATTACCTTTCGCCCGCTGACGTTCAGGCTGTGGTGCACGACGTCTTCCGGCACCGCCTCGCGCTCGACTTCGACGCCGAGGACCAGGGGCTCACCGTCGACGCGGTGGTCGACGCCGTGCTGGACGCGGTGTCCGTGCCGTGACACACCGTGTAGGCGTGGACGTGTCACTCGCGGAGCTGATCGCCATGCGGGGTCTGCGCCACACACCGCGTGCTGGGGAAAACCGCCCGCGAACCGACGGTCAGTCGGTCAACACGGCGGTGTCGCGCGGGCTGGACGTCGCCGAGGTGCGGCGCTACCAGCCCGGTGACGAGGTCCGGGCAATCGATTGGAAGGTCACCGCGCGTCGAGGGCAAACCCACGTCAAAGTGTTCGAGGACGAGCGCGCGCGCGCGGTGTACTTGATGGTCGACCTGCGCCGTGCCTTGCGTTTCGGCACCCGGACCTGTTTCAAATCGGTTCTGGCCGCGCGCCTCGCGGCTGGCCTCGGCTGGCGGGCATGGCAGGCGGGCGACCGCGTCGGCGCCTGGATCCTCACCGACAATCACGTCCAACGTCTGGCGGACGTGGCGCAGGAATCCGGTGTTCGGCGGCTCTGCCACGCGCTTGTGGCCAGGCATGCGGCCGCGCCCGAGGCGGAAACCCAAACACTGGCTGACAGCCTGCGCGGCATCGGGCGGGGTGTGGCGTCCAAAGCGGATTGGCACGTGATCAGCGATTTTGCCGACGGTGAACCCGTGCTGCCGCCACGCGTATCGGTGACCTGCTGGCACCTGGTGGATCCGCTCGACAGCGCCCTGCCGACGCGCAGCGCCTGGGTACGCGACAGCCGAGGCCAGCGCCGTCTGGCCGTCACTCGGCGCGCCCGTCAACAGCATGCCGACCGCCATGCTGCGCAGGTCGCTGCGCTCGAGTCTGCGTGCGCTCGCCCGTCGCACCGCTACGCACAGGTGTCGACGGTTGACGGTGACCCGCAGGCGCTGCGGCGTCTGCTCGCCACGGGCCGCGGCACGTGAACGGCAGCCCGGACACCGCAGCCCTGCTGGCGCAGCTGGCCGACCTCGCCTCGCCGCCCGCGATCAGTTGGTGGCCACCCGCCTGGGGCTGGTGGGCCCTGTGCGGCTTGCTGTTGATCGCGGTGGTCTGGGCCGTCCGCCGTTACCGTGACGCCGTGGCGCAGCGCCGGTGGCGCCGACAGGCACACGCCGAACTGGACCGGATTGAACGCGAACTCGACAGCGGGGTCTCGCACGTGTCGCTCGTGTCCCGGGTCTCGGTGCTGCTGCGCCGCATCGCCATATTGCAGCTCGGGCGAAGCACGGTTGCGCGCGTGCACGGCAGAGCCTGGCTGGATATGCTCGACCGACTCAGCGGCAGCAACGCGTTTACGCACGGAGCCGGTCGCCGCCTCGTCGAACAACCGTTTCGTGCAGACGAACCGGCGGAGGCCGACGTGCGCGAGCTGATCGCGCTCGCGCGTGCGTTGTTGCGCCGTGTTCGCCGTGCGCCGAACACCGCACGGGTGGGCAGCGCCACCGCTGGCGCACTTCGCCGTGGCTGAGTTGCACTTCGGATTGCCGCTGGCGGCGCTGGTGTTGCCACTGCCGTGGTTGGTGCGGCGCCTGACGCGCCCCGCGGCGGGCTCGGTGGTTGCCTTGCGCGTGCCGCGCACAGGCGTTTTTGTCACCTCGGGTGTCTCCTTGCGGGGTCGCAGCAGCGCGTTGCTGATCGTGCTCGCCTGGCTGTGCCTGGTCGGCGCATTGTGCCAACCCCACCGACTTGGAGACACGCTTGCGCTTCCTCAGACAGGCCGTGACCTGATCATGGCCATGGACATATCGGGCAGCATGGAGGAGCGCGATTTCGTCTGGCAGGGTCGTCGCATGAGCCGCATAGCCGCGGTGCGTGAGGTTGCCAGCGATTTCACCCGTCGCCGCGTCGGTGACCGTGTTGGCCTCGTCGTGTTTGCCGAACGCGCCTATGTGCAGGTGCCGCTCACGTTCGACCTCGACAGCGTGAGCTGGTTCCTGCGCGATGCGATTGTCGGCCTGGCGGGGCGCTCGACCTCGATCGGCGACGCGATCGGATTGTCGATCAAGCGGCTCAAGGACCGGCCGGTGGACGCGCGCGTCATCGTGCTGTTGACCGACGGCAGCAACACCTCCGGCGAATTGTCGGTGGCCGACGCAATCACGCTGGCCACGCGGTTCGGCGTGCGGGTGCACACGATCGGCGTCGGTGGCGCACAACAACCGCTGTTCGGCAGTCGCGTCAACAGCACGCCCATCGATGAAAACGCACTGGTCGAAATCGCCGAACGCACCGGGGGGCAGTACTTTCGGGCGGCGAACACCGATGACCTGACGGCTGTGTACGAGCGCATTGACCGACTCGAGCCTAGCAACGCCGATGCGCCGTTGGTGAAACCGCGGCAACCGCTGTTCCATCTCGCGCTTGGCGCTGCGCTGGGCCTGTTCTCGCTCGGCCTGGCCTTGCGTTGGTGGAGCGCGGTATGAGCGCGCCCCAGTTCCTGCGGCCCGACTGGCTGGTGTTGGCCCCGGTGGCTCTGCTCTGGATCGCGCTGTTCTGGCTGCATCGACGAGCGGACGGCGGTTGGGGTGGGTTTGTCGACGCGCACTTGCTGCAACCGATGTTGGCCAAGCGCAGTGGCGGCAGTCTGAGTGCGGTGTTGATGCTGCTGCTGTTGGGGCTGATCTGCGTGGTGGCGCTGTCTGGACCGAGTTGGACGAAGACCGAGGTGCCGGTCGATCGCGAAGGCCGGGTGCGGGTGTTCGTGCTCGACATGTCACGCTCGATGGCGGCGACAGACCTGCGACCGTCGAGGATGGCGCAGGCCCGGTTGAAACTGCTCGATCTGCTCGAGCAATCGCGTGACCGCCCTGTGGCCTTGATCGGATTCGGGGCCTACCCGTACACACTGACGCCGGTGACCGACGACACCAGCACGCTGACCCACATGGTGCCTCTGATCACCCCGCACATGGTGCCGGCGCAGGGGGCCGATGTGGACGGGGCCCTGGCGCGTGCCGAGGAGGTCATTGCCCAGGCCTATGCGCGTGCCGGCGATGTGGTGCTGATCAGCGACAGTGCGGCATCCGACGCCGCCGTTGCGCGCGCTGCGAGCATGGCCCGCAACGGGGTGTCGGTGAGCGTGGTCTCGGTGGGGACGGAGTCTACGGTGACTGTGCCGATCGGGCAGAGTGTGCTTCGGGACGCCGCCGGGGCGCCGGTGTCCGTAGACCCGGCGCACGACAGCCTCGCGGCGCTGGCCCGCGCTGGTGGCGGGCGCGTGGTCCGACTTGACCACGGAGCGGTGGCGGTGGAGAGCGTGCTGTCCGCAGCCGGGGCGAGTGCGGCTGGAAACCGCGAGGCTAACACAGCGACGCTCTGGCGCGACGACGGTGCATGGCTGCTCTGGCTGGCATTGCTGCCAGTCTGCGCGCTGGCCCGTCGGGGGGTGGTGGTGTGAGCCGGGTGGCCGCCGCTCAGCGTGTGACGACGCTGCTGGTGCTGATCTGCACCGGTGTGGTGGCAGCGAGCCCGTTTGCGCGGCCCGATCAAACCGGACAGGCACTGATGCGGCAGGGCCAGCCCGAGGCCGCTGCGCAGGTGTTCGAGTCGGCACCGCACCGGGCCATGGCGCTGCACAACGCCGGTGACACAGCGGGTGCATTGGCGATCTGGCAGTCGCTGGGCGATGCGGCCAGTGAATACAACCTTGGCACGACGTTGACCCGGCTCGGTGACTACACGCGTGCGATACAGGCGTTTGACCGGGCGATGGAACTTCCGCACCCACCGGCAGACACAGCACACAACAAAGCGATTGCGGAGCAATTGTTGGCCTTGCAACAACAGGCACCGTCGGAGCCGCAATCGGGCGAGGGCGGCGAGGCGAGTGAATCTGAAACGCCCTCGGCGGCGACGGCACAGGACCCGAACGGAGACGGCGAGGCCGAGGACAGCGGCGACAGCCCGCCGCAGCCCTCGCCCGACGAGGGCACCCCGCCCGACGCGGACGGTGCCGAACCTGTGCCGGCGCCGGAGGATGCCCGCACCGAGCGCGAATCGCAGCAAGCGACCGACCAGCTCTTGCGGCGGGTGCCGGATGATCCGGCCGGGCTGCTGCGGGCCCGCATCGTGCGTGAACACCAGCGTCGCCATGGCGGCGCGACCGACGCGCCAAGACCGTGGTGATGCGCGGCCTTGTCACGCTGGTTGCGACGGTGTGGTGGGCCACGCTCGCCCACGGGTCACCGGCGCTGGTCGCCCAGCTCGACACCACACGCATCCAGGAGCACGAGACCGTCGCCTTGACACTCGCGTACAGCGGTGAGCCTCAGCTGGAACCCGACATGTCGCCGTTATCGGCGGATTTCGACATTGTCGGGCGTTCGCGAAGTCACCACACCCGCATCGTCAACGGTGAAATCCGGGTCCGCCAGATCCTCACCCTGCAGCTCGCACCGCTCCGCACCGGCGAGTTGGTGGTGCCAAGCCTGAGTTTCAACGGCAGTGTGTCTGAACCGCAGACACTGACGGTCGTGCGCAACGACGCGCTCGACCCGAGTGATCTCAGCCATTTCATCGAGGTCGAGGTGTCCACGACGACACCCTGGGTGCAACAGCAGGTGCTTTACACCGTGCGCATTTTTCAGCGCACGCCGGTGATCGACGGCAGCCTGACCGAGCCGCTCGCCGACGGTGTTGCACTCGAACGGCTGGGTACGGACCGCAGCTATCGGGAAACGCGCGACGGCCTGTCGTGGGATGTCCACGAACGGCGCTACGCGCTGTTCCCGCAGCGCAGCGGCGAGATCACGCTCGACCCGGTTCGCCTGCTGGCGAGGGTGGCTGCCGACACCGACAACACCTCGTTTTTCAACCGCCGCACACGGCAGATTCGACTGCGCAGCGAGCGCGTGCAGCTCGACGTGCAACCCGCCCCGGTGGACGCCGGCTGGTGGCTGCCTGCCGCCACGCTGAGCCTGACCGCCAACTGGCGAGAGGCCGAGGCGGTGCGGGTGGGCGACCCTGTGACGCTGGAGATCGTGCTCACGGCCCACGGCGTCCAGGCGTCGTTGCTGCCGGAGTTGCCGTTGCCGGAGGTCATGGATGCCAAACGCTACCCTGGGCGGTCTGAAACCGGTCAACAGAGCCTGTCCAGCGGTCTGGTCGGGCAGCGGCGGGTCCGACACCAGATCGTGCCCACCGCGAGCGGCGAGTTGGCTGTGCCGCCACTGACGGTTGCGTGGTGGAGCACCACCGACAACGCAACACAACGCACGACGGTGACCGTGCCGAGCCTCGCCGTGTTACCGGCGGTGGGCCACGCGGCCGACAAGGCTTCGCCGGCGCTGCCCACGCCAGCCCAACCGGACGCGGGCGAGTCGACGGCGGCGACGCCGAATCCGGTGCCGGCGCCGTCGGCACGGGCCACGGTCTGGCAGCGGCTCTCCGCCATCGACTGGGCGTCGCTGTTGGCCGGCGCGGCGCCCGTGGTCATGCTCGTCGCGGGGGCCGTCGGCTGTGCGTTCTTCGGCCGCCGCTTGTGGCGTCGGTACCGTGACAGCCCACATGCGGCGCGCCGCGTGCTCGCCCGGGCCATGCGACACGGTGACCGCACATCGGCCGAGCAGGCGCTGTTGCACTGGGCGTCTCGGGTCTGGCCGGTGGCAAGGCCACGCTCGCTGCAAGGCGTGGCCGACCGGCTTGGCCGCCACGGAGCACTGGCAGACCGCGTGCGCGCTCTCGACCGCGCCCTGCACGCAGCGAGTGACGGGGCGTGGCGAGACCCAACACTGGCACGTGATCTCGCGCGCGTGCCGGTGCAACACACGGCGCCGACGCCCGAACAGCGGTCGGCCGGTGCCCTGCCGTCGCTCGGTGCGGCGTGGGACAGCGCGGCACACTCTGCAGACTGAAAAAAACGGTAACATGTCCGGTTTAACGCTCTCGAGGCACCTTCGTGCAGCAGGCTGAAATTGACGCCTTACTCGGTGTCATGTCAGAGGTGGGGTTGCACTTCAACCCGCAAGTGCTGCGGCGTGGCATCGCCTACTTCGAGCAGGGCCGCGTGCGCTTCGAGCGCAGTGAGGACGAATCGCTGATCGTCGCCACGGTGCGCGGCGACGAGACCCACACCGTCAGCCTCCGGGTGGAAACCGACACGTCGGGCACGCGTGTGGTGCCCCAGAGCGCCGCCGGAGTGGAGGCGGCGCCAAACAAGTACGTTGCGGCGGCGTTTTTCGGCCACATGGTGCTCGAAGGGGCCTTCGACGGGCAGACCGCACTGCAACCCCGCGACGACCGCGATGTGACGCATGTCCTGGATGTGCTGGCGTCACTGGAGCAGAGCGATACGAACACGCCGGACACCGCGCGTGCCACGCTCAAGTTTGCGCTGTCGCTCGAACCGGGCAGTGCCATCGTCGCCGTTCGCATCTCCGGTCGCGTCTGCTCCCGCTTGCAGAGCGGCGCATGGAGCCGCGGCAAGAAGCTCGCGTTGGCGCGGCCTCTGGACACCGAGCTGCCCGAGGAGCAGCTGCAGCTGCTCGATCTCTTCATCAGCTTGCAGGGCAGCCTCTACAACAGCCGCCAGCTCGATTGCCGCCTGCCGCCGCCACTGGTGGCCACGGTGCTGCGGCGCCTGCTCGCGCTCGGCATCGGTGAAATCGACGACGCCGGTCGGCCGTTGGTCGACGGCGGGGTGCGGACCCTGGAACCGGCGTGGGTCTCGGACGCCGGCGGTCGGCTCGGCCTGAAACTCGGTGGTGCGGCGCTCGGCGAGCGTTTGAGGCTGGTGCGCAGCGACAACGGCTTCTGGTACGTCGACCGGCTCGCCGGGCGCGTGGGCCCGGTGCGAACAAGCCTCACCGAGCGCAACGTACAGGACATCATGCAGTTGCCGTTGCTCGACCCGGACCAGCGGCGCCTGGTCGAAGCGCAGATCCCGAACATCTGTCGCAACGAGCTCGTCCTCGCGCTCTCCGCGCAGGCACGGGACGCCGAAACCCTGCCGGGGCGGGCCAGCCGCGCTGCCCTCGTCGCCCGCAGTGAACCCGGTCGGGGGTACGCGCTGCACGCCACCGTCGATTACCCGATCGGCAGCTTGCCGTTGCAGGTCGATCGGGAACGCAGCTACGACCCGGACAAACGCCGTTGGCAGGCGCGCGACCGCGAGGCCGAGATTGCCTGGCTGCGCGATGCGCTCGACCACGCGGACCTCTCGCTGGTGTTGCCCGACGGGCGCCTGCTCGATGCCGAGGACGTGGCAGCGCACCTGCGGGACACCGACAGTGCCCCGGTGTTTGACACCCCGGCGGTGTTCGTGCCGCTGCACGCGCAACCCCCGGTCTGGGCGGATCACCCCGGCTGGGTCGAGTTCTCGACCGTCTCGGTGCCCAAGCTCATCGAGCAGGGCTGGCGGGTTGAGCTGCCCGACGAGCTTCGCTTCGAACGGCACGACATTGTCGACCTGAACGTCGATTTTCAGCAGGCTGGTGATGCGGCGGGGTGGTTCTCGGTCGGCCTGACCGTGGACGTCGGCGAGGAGTCGATCCCGCTGTTGCCGCTGCTGGCGCGTTGGTTGCAGCAGCACGGCCTGCGCACCGAGCCACTCGAGCAACTCGACGACGGGGCGCCTGTGTCGCTGGGTGTGGTGGACCAGCGCGAACTGCGTATCCCCGCGGGCGTGCTACGCCCCCTCGTGGTGAATCTGGCCGACGTGCTCGCCGATGTCGAGACGCGCATGCAACTGCCGCGCGCTGGCTACGCGCAACTCGATGCCGTGCTCAACGAGCTGCCGACGCGGCCCTGGCGGCCGCCAGCCGCCCTGCAGCAGCTCGCGACGGCACTGCGCGCCAATGCCGCCACCGCCGAACGGGATGCCCCGCCGGGGTTTCAAGCCGAGTTGCGGCCCTACCAGCGCGAGGGACTGGGCTGGCTGACCTTCCTCGCCGACACCGGCATGGGCGGCATCCTGGCGGATGACATGGGCCTTGGCAAAACCGTTCAGACCCTCGCCCATGTCCTGGACGAACGCCAGGCCGGACGGTTGCGCGGGCCGGTGTTGGTGGTCACACCGACCAGCGTGGTCGGCAACTGGGCACGCGAGTGTGCAGCCTTCGTGCCCTCGTTTGCGGTCGTCGTGCTCTCGGGGCCGGACCGCAAGGCGAGCTACGCAGCCCTCGACGAGTGTGACATTGCCATTGCGAGCTACGCCGTGGTGCAGCGGGACGTCGATGCACTGACCGACCAGCCCTGGGCGCTGGTGGTGCTGGACGAGGCCCAGTGGGTCAAGAACCCGGGCAGCAAGACAGCCCGCGCCGTGCGCGAGCTGCGCGCCGAGCGCAAGCTCTGCCTCTCCGGGACACCGGTCGAGAACCACACCGGTGAGCTCTGGGCGCTGTTCGACTTCCTGATGCCGGGGTTTCTCGGGGACAAGGAAACCTTCCGTCGGCTGTTTCGTGACCCGATCGAAAAACAGGCGGACACCGGCGCCCTGGCGCGACTGCGACGGCGAACGGCGCCGTTCATTCTGCGTCGCACCAAGGACGTCGTCGCACGTGACCTGCCGGCGCGAAACGAGATGGTGCAACGGCTCGAGTTGACGTCCAGGCAGAAGGCGCTGTACGAGGCGGTGCGGGCGCTGATGGAGAGCCGGGTGCGCGACGCCTTGTTCAGCCGGGGGCTCGCCGGCAGCCAGATCATGGTGCTCGATGCCTTGCTGAAACTGCGCCAGGCGTGCTGTGACCCACGCTTGCTGCCGCCGAGCTACGGTGAGCGCGATGCGGCCGGGTCAGCCAAGCTCGAGCACTTGCTCGAACTGGTCGAAACGCTGCAGGCGGAAAAACGCAGCGTGCTGGTCTTCTCGCAGTTCGCCTCGATGCTCGACCTGATCGGCGACGCCCTGCGCGAGCGGCAGATCGATTTCGTCAGCCTCACCGGACGCAGTCGCCGCCGGGAGGAGTTGATCGACCGCTTCCAGTCCGGCGAGGTCGGGGTGTTCCTGATCAGCCTGAAGGCCGGCGGTGTGGGCTTGAACCTGACGCGGGCGGACACCGTGGTGTTGTTCGACCCCTGGTGGAACCCGGCCGCCGAGCAACAGGCGATCGACCGGGCACACCGCATCGGTCAGACGCAAACGGTGTTTGTGTACAGATTGATCGCCTCCTCGACGGTGGAGGAAAAAATCCTCGAGCTCCAGGCGCGAAAACGGGCGCTCGCCACCGGCCTGGTGGAGCAGGGTGACGCCCTGCCAACCGAGTTGACCGAGGAGCAGGTCATCGAGTTGCTGCAACCGGTCGCCGGCTGATCCCCCGCGGCCACAGACTGCTTCCTCGTCGCGTGGTGCTGTCCGATTCGCAGCCACGGGCGCGCTCTGCGTCGCCATTTGATCGCAATTCTCTCAAGTAACTGCCTGCCGCATCCGCTGTATAGGGGTATCCGCGGTCATGAGGCCGCCGAGACGCCGCGCTTCCACGGGCTCCGCGACCGGGGTGGAAGCCCCGGCCTCGATCCGATTGGCTGATTGCCGTGGCGCCGCACGCGGTATTGGTGGGCAGAGAAGAGCGATTGCATGCTGACGCGAGACCCCGAATTCGTTGACGACGTGTT
This sequence comes from Pseudomonadota bacterium, assembly GCA_039196715.1. Classification (NCBI taxonomy): domain Bacteria; kingdom Pseudomonadati; phylum Pseudomonadota; species Pseudomonadota bacterium. The sequence continues at coordinate 6,661 of JBCCUP010000003.1, read as the reverse complement.
GGACCTGATGACGATCAAGGTCCTCATGATCGACGACAACGACATGGACCGGCGAATCTACCGCCGCTGCCTGTCGATGCACGAGCGTCTGGTGTTCAACGTGGTCGAGGCGAACACCGCACAGGAAGGGCTGGCGCTGTACGACAGCGAGAAATTCGATTGCGTCTTGCTCGACTACCACTTGACCAACTTCACCGGCCTCGAAGTGCTGGACCAGATGGTCAGCCTGAACCCCGATACCCACCCGGCCGTCGTGATTCTCACGGGCTACGGCACGGTGGAGAACGCCTCGGAGCTGATGAAGCACGGCGCGGAGGACTACCTGCAGAAATCCAGCGTCTCGGTCGATTCGCTCGGCCGGTCGATCAGCAACGCCGTCGAGAAGAGTCGGCTGCGCAAGAAGCTGGTCTCGCACCGGCGTTACCTCGAGGCCGCGAACCAGAAGCTGCAGAAGCAGAACGACGAGATCAAGAGCTTCTACCACAGCGTGTCGCACGAGTTGAAGTCGCCGCTGACTGCCCTGCGCGAGTTCGTGTCGATGGTGCAGGAGGGCGTCTGTGGCGAGCTGAACGGCGAGCAGGCCGAATTCCTCGGGAGCGCACTCGAGAGCTGCGACACCCTCTGCGGTCACCTCAACGACCTCACGGACTCCGTCGCGCTCGAGACCGGGAGTTTTCGCCTGGATTGCCAGGCGGTCTCGATGGCCGACACTGTCGAGAAGCTGCAGCGCCAGTTTGCCAGGCGGGCAGAGCGCGCCGGTATCACGCTCACTGTGCACTGCCAGACGGCGCTACCCGATGCCTACTGCGACGCACACCGGGTGTTGCAGATCATGACGATCCTGCTCTCCAACGCGATCAAGTTCACCCCGGAGGGCGGGCGCGTGGACATTGAAGTTGACAGCGGCGTGGCCGATAGGTGTCTCAGGTTTGCTGTCACTGATTCGGGTTGCGGCATCTCGGCTGAAGACCAGAAGCTCGTGTTTGACCGCCTCTACCAGGTGAAACACAACGGTGATGAATTGCAAGCCAGGCAGGGACTGGGCTTGGGCTTGTCGATTGCAAGGCAGTTGGTATCACAGCACGGCGGCGAGCTGACCGTGTCCAGCGAGTTGGGCAAGGGCAGCACGTTCATGTTCACGATGCCGGTCGACCGCCAGGGGCGGCGAGCGGCCTGAGACGGAGTTCGAGGAGGCAAAGATGAAGAAGATCCTGGTGATCGAGGACGATCGGAACATTGCCAAGGCGCTCAACGCACGACTGCGGGCGCTGGGCTACAGCGTCGCCTTTGCCTACGACGCCGCGCTCGCCCAGTCTCAGGTGATCAGTGCCAAACCGGATATGGTCATCATCGACATCAACCTGCCCGCCGGCAACGGCTTCCAGGTGGCCGAGCGCATCCGCCAGTCGCCGGAGACCGAGCACATTCCCTTCATGTTCATCACCGCGAGTCGGCGCGACGGGTTGCGCAAGCAGGCCTCGGCGCTCGGTGCGACCGGGTTCCTCGAGAAGCCGTTTCTGGCCAGTGAACTGGTGAACAACATCGAGTCCGCACTCGCCGCCTGACGCGCGGGTCCCTGACCGAATGCCCGTCGAGACTGCGCGACAAGGCAGGCTGTTGTGTCGGCTGTCGATCAGTCTCGGGCGCGGCTCGCGTCGGCGCTGGGCAAGGGTGCCGTGACCACCATGCGTGTGCCCTGATCGGGCTCGGAGTGGGCGAACACGTGCCATCCCATGGCGATGGCCGCCTCTTCGGCGATCGCGAGACCGAGGCCGTGGCCCGGCACATCGCTGTTCTCCGACAGCCGCACAAACGGGTCGAAGGCGTGTTGTGCCTGGCTCGAATCCATACCGACCCCGTTGTCGATCAGTTCCAGACGCGCGTGTGGCGTGCCGGTCGTCGACTGCCGAAATCGGATACCCAGTGGCCGGTCTGGCTGGCGGTACTTGATGGCGTTCGACAGCAGGTTGCGCAGAATCAGCTTTGCCAGGCGCGCATCCCCTTCGACCGTGAGCGGCTCGCCGTCGCAGACCACCGTGCCGCCGATCTCGTTCAAACTGTCCTCGAATTCGGCTGAGACTTCGGCAAACACGGTCGCGACGTCAAACGGCTCGAGGCGCGGATCCAGGCTCGACATGCGCGACAGCTGGAGGATGTCCTCCACCAGGCGCTGACCCGCCGTCGCGGAGCGGCGGATTGCATTCAAGGCGTACAACACGGAGTCGTGCTCCGACTGACCCAACTCGTCGTCGAGCATGTCGGCAAACGCCGCGATGCGCCGAAGCGGCGCCAGCAGGTCGTGTGCAGCGACCGACGCAAACTGGTCGAGCTTCTTGTTTGAATCCTGCAGGCGCTTGCTCAGCGTTTCGAGATCGGCGCTGCGCTCCATCAGGGCGATGCGTGATGCGTTGCGCTCCGTGATGTCGATCAACGTGAAGTAGACCTCCTCGCGCATCTGGTTCGGGTGGCGGGCCGCCAGTGCCGACACCTCCAGATCGCATCGGTGGCCATCCACGTCGCAGGCGCGAATCGGGAAGCCGATCGGTTCCCGGCCGCGCCACAGCGAGGTCCAGATGCGGTGGTTGGTCAACACGTGCAGCAGGGCACGCTCATCCGCCGGGTCGACGCCTTGCAGAAACCGGTCACGCAGCATGTGGGACGCCGCGACCACCGTGCCGTCGCGTGCCAGACACACGGCGAGCTGCGGGCTGTGTTCGTAAATGGTGCGGAAGTGCTCGCGCTCGAGCTCGAGCAGCTGGTTGTCATACTGCGCGGCGCGCTCCGCGCGGACGCTGTCGGTGTGCCGATGGCCCGGATCGTCGACCGCCGCGGTTTCGATCACGAAGCGTTCGTGTGCTTGCTCCCACCACACCCGGATGGTGAAAAACGCGTCCTGGTCCGGTCCGCTGAAGCTGATGTCGGTCAAGGTCAGCACGTCGTCGGGCGACAGGATCAGCTCGGCAAAGGTGTCCTCCTGGCCGATCAACGCCGGGTTGCTCTCGGTGACGACCTCGCCGACCCGCAGCCAGTGGCTCAGCGGCCCGCGGGTCTCGGTGACACGGCCTTGTGCGTCGGCGTAGGCCAGGCTGGCCAGCGAGCTCTCAGCGCCCTGGGCCGACTGCACGCTCATACCGAGGTGTTGCGCCGGTAGATCGCTGCGGCCATGCGGTGCAAGGTGGCCGCGGTGCCCTGGCCCGTGCGCGCGCTGCAGAAGGTGACGAAATCGGCATGCCGGCTTGCACTGTTGACCAGCAAGTCACTCGGCGGCTGCAGATCGATCTTGTTGAGCACGCAGGCGAGCGGTTTCCCGGGCAGGGAGTCGCGAAAGTCGGAGGCGATCTCCAGCATGCGGGAGACGCTGTTGTGGCACTGCGTGTCGGCCACCACCATGGCAGCGTCAGCACCGCGCATCGAGGCGCGTGCGTCGGCGGTGTCGTCCAGCGTCGGCGTCGTGTCCCAGAGCACGAGCGGCAACGCCTTGCCGTCCACCAGGGTGGTGATCTCGTACCAGGGCAGGTCGCGTTCAGTCCGGTCGGCCCAGAAGCGGTGGAACTTGAGCTGCCGGGCCAGCGCGGTCTTGCCGGCGTCCGGTGCGCCCAGAAGCAGTATTTTTGCCGGGCGCGGACTCATGCCGTCCTCCCGGTCAGGGTGTACCACAGTGATGACGTCTTGGCGTGCTGCACGCTTGGAATCCTGGTGCCTCGTGACGGAGCGACGCGCCCCGTGCTGCTGCCTTGGGGTACAGCAAACATTGGTCCAGTCGAAAGCGGGCTGCGCCCTGGCCGCGGGGCGGTGGCGCGGGTGGTCGGCTACGCCACTTCAAGTGGTCAATTTGTGTGACCTGAAAAACGACACGAAGGCCTCGCCGTAGCGGTCGAGCTTGGCGTCACCCACGCCGGAAACCCCCAACATGTCTGCCAGGTGCGTGGGTTGGGCGCTGGCCAGTTCCGCAAGGGTGGCATCGGAAAACACGCGGTAGGCGGGCACGTCGTCCACGGCGGCCAGATCGAGCCGCAGGGCGCGCAGTCTGGCCCAGAGGTCGGGGTCGATGTGCGCCGGTGTGGCCGAACGGCCGCCGCGTCGCCGCCGGCCCCGCTTGACGACCGCGTCGCGCCGCAAGGCCAGGGTGTGTTCGCCGCGCAGCAGGGGCCGGGCGCTCTCGTCGAGCACCAGCGCACCCATGCGGGCGCTGTCGCTGTGCAGGTAGCCCAGCGCAATCAGCTGCCGGAACACGCTCCGCCACTCGGCGGTGCTGATGTCGTTGCCGATGCCGAACGTGGAGAGCGTGTCGTGGCCGAGTCGCCGCACGCGCTCGCCGCCTTCACCGCGCAAGACATCGATCACGTAGGCCACGCCGAACCGCTGACCGGTGCGGTACACACAGGAGAGTGCCATCCGCGCGGCGTCTGTCGCGTCCCAGGTTTCAGGTGGCGAGCAGCAGTTGTCGCAGTTGCCGCAGGCCTCGCTTCGCGTCTCGTCGAAATAGCTCAGCAGCGCACAGCGTCTGCAGGTGGTCGCCTCGCAGAGCCCCAGCAGTGCCTCGAGCTTCGCCCGTTCCACGTGCTGTTGCGCGGAATCCGAGCCGCCGTCGATCATTTGCCGGTGGGTCATCGCATCTTGCAGGCCGTAGACCATCCAGGCGCTAGAGGGCAGGCCGTCCCGTCCGGCCCGGCCGGTCTCCTGGTAGTAGGCCTCAATGCTGCGCGGCAGGTCCAGATGGGCGACGAAGCGGACGTCGGGCCGGTCAATGCCCATGCCGAAGGCCACGGTGGCGACCACCACCACCGCGTCTTCGCGCAGGAAGCGTTCGAGGTGGTCAGCACGCACCTGGGCGTCGAGCCCGGCGTGGTAGGGCAGGGCATTGAATCCCCGGGCGACCAGTTTCGCCGCGGTGTCGTCAACTTTCTTTCGACTCAGGCAGTACACGATGCCGCAGTGCTGTTGGTGTTCTTCGCTCAGGAAGCGGGTGAGCTGCTCGATGCCGCTGTGGCGTGCCTCGATCTGGTAGTGGATGTTGGGGCGGTCGAAGCTGCTGAGGAACGTCTCGGCGTGTGTGAGCTGCAAGCGGGCGCGGATGTCGCCCTGCGTGGTGCGATCAGCGGTGGCGGTCAGGGCGATGCGAGGCACGCCCCGGTAGCGTGTTGCGAGGACATCGAGTTGCGCGTACTCGGGACGGAAGTCGTGACCCCACTGCGACACGCAATGGCATTCGTCGATGGCGAACAGCGCCAGTTCCAGGCGGTCGAACAGCGCCAGGGTGGCGTCCTGCACGACCCGCTCCGGGGCGACGTACAAGAGTTTCAGGGTGCCGCTCTCAAGCTGCGCGAGGACGTCGCGGTTTTGCTCCGGCGTTTGCGACGAATTCAGGCACCCCGCCGCGATGCCGTGCTGTTGCAGGTGACTGACCTGATCCTGCATGAGCGCGATCAGCGGCGAAATCACCACGCCGACGCCCGCACGCACCAGCGCCGGCACCTGGTAGCAGATGCTCTTGCCGCCACCGGTGGGCATCAACACGACGGCGTCCTTGCCCTCCACCACGTGCGAGACGATCTCGGCCTGCAAGGGGCGGAAGTGATCGAAGCCGAAGACGTCGCGCAGGACCTGTTCGGCAGAGTGAGAGGCGAGCGCGGACACGGGCACGGGTTCGGGGCAGAGGGTGCCCCATCATAGCAAACCGGTCGAACGCGCTCGCCGCCCGGTCCGGTGTCTCAGCGCCGCCCGATGGGCCTCAGCGAAGGCCCGGCGTCGCCGCTGCCCGGGGTGGCCAGGGCGTGACCTCGCTGCAGTTGAGCGTGCTGCTGCCCGTCGGCGACGCCACGGACAGATTGCCGCCGGGGTACGGGGTGATCGTGACCGTGCCGGTGGTCGGATCGGTCAGTCGCACCTCGCCCGACTGCAGACAGCCTGTCGTCGGCAGAGACAGCGCGGTGCTCGAATCGAGTGTGTAGGCGATACCACTGTGGTGAAAATGGCCCTCGAGCGCATCGAGCCCTGCGGCGTCGTGGTGCAGCGTGTAGCCGTTCAGTTGCGCCGAGCTGCCGTTGGTGGTCACCGACAGTGCGCTGCCGTCGAGACTGCGGGCGCTGTCGGAATCGATCCGTCGTGCGTCACCGGTGAGTTCGATGTCGAGGTCCGACACGCGAATACCGAGGCCTGTCAGGGCGTAGACACACGCGCCGCTGTGGTCGACGCAGTTGGTGTGCGCTTCACCGCGCAAGGTGACGCTTTGGCCGCCGAGCGTTGCCGTGCAGCCGTGGTAGTGCAACGTGGTGGTGTGACCTTGGCTGCCGCGCACCACGCCGCCGCCCGTCTCGCAGGCGTTATTCCCTGGCGCTGACGCGTCGAGCGTGGCGTCGACCCAGTCGATGCTGTTGACCAGTGATGTGCCGGCGCCCAACACGGCCACGCTTGCGGCGTGCTGGTCGGGTGTCGAACCCCCGCTGCCATCGCCATCGCCATTGCCGTCGCCGCCGCCATCTCCACCGCTATCGCCATCGCCGCCGCCATCGCCATCGCCGCCGCCGCCGCCATCTCCACCGCTATCGCCATCGCCGCCGCCATCGCCATCGCCATCGCCATCGCCATCGCCGCCATCGCCGCCATCGCCGCCATCGCCGCCGTCGCCGCCATCGCCGCCATCGCCGCCATCGCCGCCATC